>NZ_JBGCCO010000010.1:0-250747 GCF_041262605.1 Kitasatospora sp. GAS1066B | reverse complement strand
GTGGGTGTGCGGGTGCGGCGTTGGTGGTGGTTGGGGTTGTGGGGGCGGGGTTCCCTCCTCGGTCGGACACCCGTTGGGCGTACCAGGGCCCCGGGTGGGGTGTCCAGGCCGGGCCGCTGCGCGGTCGCTGCGCGAGCCTGGACACCCCACCCGGAACCCTGGTCCGGCAGGAGCTGTCCGACCGAGGAGGGAACCCCGCCCAGGGCCCGCTGTGGCCGGGCCCGGCCGGGCTGGTGCGGGTCGGCGTGGTGGGAAAAGGGCAGGCCAGGGCGGTTCTCTGGCTTGACCCGACTCTCAGAACATGGTTTAATTAGTGATGTCGGAAGGGGGGGCAACACCCCAGCCGGCCACCGGGTGAACGTCCCGGCGGAACCTCTCACCGCAAGGAATGCGAAATGAAGAAGGTCAAAAGCGCTATCGCCCGGGTCGGCGATTATCTCTGGCCCCCCACTGTGCATATCGCTTACGAGTGTGGCAAATGCACCTTGAAGGCTGAGATTAGCGGGGATGAGCCATACGTTCTATCCACATTCAAGGTAATCATCGCGCACAAATGCTCGGCAGTGGACGAATCCGAATAGCCAGTCGGGGAGGGCAACACCCCGACCAATCGGCAGGCCGACCGGCCGCCGACACCCCTCTCACCAGGAGAAACACATGGACCAGCCGACTACCGTCGCAGACCTCGCCCACCCGATCGCCATCGCGCTCGGAGGCAACTGGCGACCGCAGCAGGCGCTCCACGGCGTCCGGGAGTTGACCCACGCCGCTACCCTCACCCACTTCGACGGCCGACAGCTCCACCTCTCCGAGCGCTACGACGACCCCGGCCACCTCCACATCCGGGGCGCATTCCCCGCCACCGACTACCCGTTCCGCAAGGGTGAGCGCGACAGCGTCCGGGCCGCCATGGACCAGGAGGCTGAAGTCATTGCCGCCCTGATCTCCGGAGACTTCATCGACACGCACCGCGACACCCACGGGCGCGTGAAGGAGCACAATCGCCAGCAGGCCGAGACGCGGCGGGACGTCGAGGAACTCGCCCGCGACATGGCCGCCCGCCTCCCCGGGGCCAGGACCCGCATCGACGGGACCAGCGCCTACCTATACATCAACCTTGAGCCCGGAGAAGTCCGAATCGGAATCGAAGGGGACACCGTCAATGTCATTCTCAATGACTCGCCCCGGATCATCGCGGACGCCGTCGTGTTCGCGGTGAGCCGATTCCTCCCGGATATCCAGACGCCGCAGGACGAGCGTGGGCAGCACGCCGAAGAATTCACCCTCTGACCTCTCCGATGGTCCAGGTGGCGCGCTCCAGGGGCGCGCCACCCCTCACTGAAAGGCCACGAGATGAGCGCCGACCTGTTCGTTATCAATCCGAAGTGGACCGTGCAGGCCCCACATCTGCGGTGCACTCTGAAAAGGGCACTCGCTGCCCAGCCGGAACAACGCGTGTGGTCCGGAACCGAACACATCAACAACGCCGGGGCAATGGCCTACGGCGGAGAGCTTCCCGATTCCGGCCCGTGGCACCTTGACCGCTCCCAGCTCCGCACGCTCAAAATCGCCATCGAATGGCGCAGGGCCAAGCGGGACGCCAGTGGCCAGACGACCGCCCCGGACATCCTCGAACACTGGAAGGAAATTGAGGACGAGGTCATAGAGGCATACCGGGGAGCGTGCCACGAAGAAGGGCTGTACTGGATTTGAGGACTTGCCCAGCATCTAGAAACATGGTTTAATTAGACATGTCGGAAGGGGGCAATACCTCGACCGACAGTGGCGGGCCAGTCGGCCCGGCCGCCCGAATTCTCACCAGGGAGACCAGGAAATGCCCGGCAAGCCGAAGATGACCGATGACGAGCGCCGCGCCTACAGTGCCCGGATGCGTGGCGAACTCGAAGGCGTGATGGACCGCGCGTACGGCGCGATGGTCGCCGACGAAGGGTTCTGGGTCGCCGTCATGCGCACGGCCGCCACCCTGGCCGACCGCAGCCCCGTCAACTGCATCGCCATCGCCGCCCAGCACCCCCACGCGACCCGCGTACTCAGCTCCGGCGACTGGCGCAAGGCCGGGCGGTTCCCCGCCAAGGGGTCCACCTCCATCCGCATCTGGACCCCGATCCGGCGGCGGACCGACGACGCCCAGGCCACCGCCGAGGTCAGGCCCCGGGAAGCCGCCCGCGACGCCGCCGCCGAGGGGGAGGGGCGCAAGGTGTCCGGCTTCAAGGCCGGGCCGGTGTTCGACATCAGTCAGACCGAAGGTGACGCCTACGAGCAGCCCGCCCCCGCCCCGCTCGCAGCCGAGACCGTCCGGGACGTCCTGCTCACCCAGTACCGCGACTGGTATCACGAGGACCCCGAGCAGGCCGGAGGGTACGACTTCAGTCGGGAGGCCCCCGACGCCGCCGCGCGCATCCTGCTGTACGGCCACGCCTGGCGACGCATCACCGAGGCTGACGCCCCCCTGCCTGGCCAGCATCTCGCCGAGGTCGCCTCAGCCGCCCACGTCGCCGAGCTCATCCTAGGAATCGCCCCCGGCCCGGCCGTCATGCCCCCGCTCGCGGGCATCATCACCCAGGACAAGAAGCCCCCCGTGCACGAGTCCGCCGTCCGCGTCATCGAGACCGGCCGCGCCATCGCGCAGGCCGTCACCGCCGCCGCCGAGCGCCGCCGCGAACTCGTTGCCACCGGTTGACCCAGAACTAGAAACATGGTTTAATTAGTGATGTCGGAAGGGGAGGGCAACACCCCGACCGACACCCCCCGCCGGGGCCGACCGGCCCCGGCGGAACCTCTCACCAGACAGGACACGACATGCTCACCACCGACCAGGCCCCCACCGTCCAGGACTTCCCCGCAGCCACCCTGGTGAACGCCGGACCCTGGTTCCGGAGCCACCAGCTCGACCCCCGCCCGGCCATCGTCGTCGGCCCGTTCGGGGGCCCGGAGTTCGCTGACACGGCCGAAATGGTCGTCGTCTGGTACTTCACCATCGGCGCACCTATCCCCGGGGACAGCGTCCAGGCGATGTTCCCCCACGAGCTGACGCCGCTTGACGACACGCTGACCACCATGGACACGGGCAGGTTCTGCGACATCGCCACCAGCCTGCCGCTCGGCCGGTTCCCCTACAACCAGGGGAACGACCTCACCGCCGCCGTGAATCGCGCGGTCCGCGAGCGGATCGAAGCCGCCCCGGCCACCCGCCGAAACTGACCCAAGGCCCCGCCGGTCCGGGGGAGGGCAACACCTCCGGACCAGCGGGCCCCCACACCCGAGCAGACACCCCTTCGGGGCGGCAGCAGCACGGTCCGGTGCGTTCACCGCCGCCGGCCGACTCCGCCTAGCGGCTCCGCCGACCGACGGCGGGCACCGGACCGCGAAGGACGCGCCCCGCGGGGGCGCGACAGCCCTTGCCGTCGCGCAGGGCGCGACGGCGGCGGACCGCTCGTCCCTCACGGCCCGCCCCCGGTGGTGCTCACCGCTTCCAGCACCCCGCCCGCCCTCCGGGCGGCCAAAAGACTCTCACCAGAAAAGACCAGTTCGATGACCATCCAGATCACCCACACCCGCCGAGAAGGAACCCTGATCGACGGCACCAGCCGGGGCGACGGCTCAGCCGACATCCTCAAACTCCGCGAGTACGGCCGCACCCAGCGCCAGCCCTTCCGCTGGAGCCGCAACCTCGACTGCTGGTACCTCCCGCACAGCCGCGACCACGCCACCTACACCCCCTCCCTCGAACTTCTCGCCCAGCGGCTGCGGGACGCCGGCCTCGACGCCACCTTGACGATCGACAACGCCGACCGCCGCACCTTCGCCGAGGCCGAACAGGGCCGGGAAGACCGGGCCGAGGCCCGCGCCGACCGCTTCGAGGGGTACGCCGACAACGCCGCCCGCAACTCCCAGGCCGCGTGGAAGTCCGCCCACGACATATCCGAGCGGTTCGAATTCGGCCAGCCCATCCTTGTCGGCCACCACAGCGAGGGCCGCGCCCGCCGCGACAGGGCACGGATGGACACCTCGATGCGCAAGAGCATCAGCGAAGGCGACCGCGCCCAGCACTGGGCCGACCGCCAGAAGGCCGCTGCCAGCTACGAGCAGTTCCGCACCAACCCCGGCACCACCCTCCGGCGCCTGGACAGGCTGCGGGCCGACCTCGGCGCCGTCGTGAAGTGGCAGCGCGGCGAGTCAGCCAAGGGGTACACCCGCAACCCCGCCAACCCGGAACTGACCATCGAGCACGAGGAGCTGACCGAGGAAATCGCGCACTGGGAACAGGTCATCAAGGACGCCGAAGCCAAGGGCTTCAAGGTCTGGACGCGCGCCGACTTCAAGCGCGGTGACTTCGCCCTCCACCGAGGCACCTGGTACGAGATCCTGCGCGTCAACCCCAAGTCCGTGACCATCCGCCACATCTTCAACGGCACCGGCAAGACGGTCGTCCGCGCCACCGACGACGGCTACGACGGGTGGACCTCCACCGCCCCCTACGACGACATCTCCGGGCGCAAGAGCGCCGACGAGATGCAGCAGCCGCCTAAGGCCGCCGAGCACCAGGGGGAGGCCGAGCACTCCCCGTTGGTCGAGGAGCCGCTACCGGCGGCCGAGACGTGCCCCATGTGCTACTCCAGCCAGTGGCGCGCGGACATACGCCGCTGCGGTCACTGCCACCACACTCCCGACGGGAAGCCGACTCCCGCATCGGCCCCCGCCGCAGGAGCGAACTGGCCGGAGGGCATGGCGCTGGTGCTCATCGCCTCGAAGAACTCCCACCGCTCCCGCAAGCGCGCCCTGTGGGCGATGACCCGCCACGAGGCACAGGCCGTGTGCGGCGACCCTCGCACCTCCGGCCGCTCGTACATGCTCACCTGGACCGACCGCCCCGGCACCGAAGGCGCCGACTGGGAATGGGTACCGGACAACGGGAGCCTCGACCCGGTCCTCTCGGACCTGGGCATCACCCCGCGCCGTACATGGACTGCCGCCCCGCAGGCCCCGGCCGCCGCCGCGTAACGACCGCCGACCCGCCCCGGCGGCCGAGCGCCCCGGGGCGGGCCCCTCCGTCACCAGAACAGGGCACCACCATGAGCATCCAGCTTCTCGAACGACCCGTCGCCCCCACCTTCCCCGCCACCGAGCCGGACGACCAGCATGCCCCGGTCCCCGGTCAGCCCGACCACCACACGGCCGTCCGCGAAACCACGGAACCGGGCACCCTCCAGGCCGCCATGCCCTACCGCATCGGAGCCCCGGACTCCGCAGGTCGCTACCCCGTGGTCATCGGTCAGGACCAGGTGATCGGCCGCGCCCACCGGTGGAGCCGTGACTGGTGGGTCGAGACCAGCGAGGGGGAGACCAATCTCGGCCGCCCGGACAAGGGTGTTCCCGGCGTCGAGATGGCCGCCGCCCGCCTCGCCGAGAAGTACGCCGCCGGAGAGATCACCGCCATCCCGCTGGACCAGATCCGCGCCGAAGTGCTCCAGTCGCTGACCGGCCCCGTACCGCTGCTGCACCCGCGGATGCCCGTCAACGACCGCAACACCAAGAGCGCCGAGACCGCGTTCGCCGGACTCGCCGTCCTCCGCTGGCGCCCGGTCCTCACCGGATTCCCCGGCAGCGACAACCACTGGGTCCTGCTCTGTGAGCTGTGCGGGTGGGTCGGCCCCAAGTTCTGGTCGCACTTGCGCGGGCGCAACGGCGGATTGCCGAGCCTCCACCGCCACGAGGGCGGATGCGTCGGCCCGGACCGCGTCCGCGAACTGATCCCCGCCTACCAGCAGTAGCAGGCCGACCCGCCGGGGGCGGCGCACCGCCGCCCCCGGCACCACCGAACGGACACCACCCACCATGCAGACCCGCTACAGCCCCGAAAGCCTCGTCATCGCCGACACCCCGGCCGCCATCCTCGAATGGGCCGCCCACCACATCGAACACGTCGGCATCCACCACGGGCCGCGCCTGTTCGACGGCCCCGGCCGCACCGCCACCCTGCCGTGCTGGCCCCGCGGCGCGCTCGAAGTCGCCGCCGGCCGCGCGCGCGGAAGCGCCGGCCGCACCTACGACTGGGACCGCATCAACCACGCCCTTGACGAGGCGTTCGCCCTGCTCGCCGGGACCCTGACCGGCCACCCCGCCGCCGACGCCGACGACCCCACCGCCGCGAAGGACCGGCACCGCGATGTCATCGACCGGTGGAGCGCCGAGCCCGGCCGCACCGCCGCCGATGCCGCCCGCGCCTTCCGCGCCGCCGCCGCCCGCGCCGACCACGCCCTGTTCTGACCGGCCCTGCCCGCCACCCCGACACTCCGAGAGCCAGCGCGATGGACCAGACGACCACACTCCGCAGCACCACCGGCGTCCCCAGCCGACGGGGAGCCGCCACCCCGAGCAAGGACGGCGTCCACCGGATCGGCGTGCCCCTCCAACCCCGGCTCAGCGCGACCGAGCTGATCCGCATACTCCTCGCGGCCCCCGTCGAGACCGACCTTCACACCCTCGACCCCGTACAGGTCCGCGCGATCATCGCCGATGTGCTCACCCGGCACGGCTACGAGGTACTCGACCGCTCCCCGTACGACCCCGGCCACGACCGCCACCAGGACGCCCGCCGCGCGATCCGCCGCGCCTACGGCCCGCGCTTCCAGGACTCCCCGGCAGAACAGGCCGCACTCGCCGACCCCCTACGCGACGTGCTCACCGCCGAGGCGGGCGACCGGCCGTGACCCCGACCACCGCCAGGCCGACCGGCGCCCGAGCCCAGCAGACGAACTACTGGCGGGTGCGCAACGGGCGGACCCCCGACCCCACCGACGGTGCACCGCAAACGTGGCACATCCGCCATGGCCACCCCGGCGGCGAGTACAGCGACCTCGGACACGAACTCGACCCGCCTGAGCACCACGCCCCGACCCTGCTGACCCGCAGCCGGCGAACCGGCCGCAGGGAAGAAGAGGAGTTCCGTGGCGGGTGCCTGGCTTGCGGCTGGGAGGGCCCCGTCCACCGAGGCGCCGGGTACGGCGATGGCGACAACGAGTCCGTGGAGGACGCCCACGACCACGCCTTCCCCGGCTGGCGCGAACTGCCGCCCCTCACCACCGTTGAAGACCGGTGGGCACTCCCGCGCGACCGGAGGCGCTGGGCACAGCTGACCTCCCGCTACCCGCCGGGGTGGCTGGACCGGGGCGCCCCGCTGGTGGCCTGGAGCCGCCGCCGCGAAGCCCACGCACCCCCGCACCGTGGACGCCCCCGCTACGAACTCCGCGTCGCCCGGCCGCCCGCCAACCCGAGCAACCGCCCAGCCGACCAGGAAGCCCTGTTCTGATGACCGTTGCCCACCTGGCCAGGGCCCCGCCGCCCCGGATCAAAGATGGTTCAATTACTCCGCCGACAGCGGAGCGGGCAACCTCCGCCCCGGCGGGTGCCGAACCGGCACCCGCACCACCAGACAACAAAGGACGGCCAGCACACATGGGCAACACGGTGCTGGCCGTCCGGTGTTCTCTCACCAGAAAGAACTCCACCATGCTATGGGATCGACACGCCGACTGTCCCCAGCCCGGCGACACCGCCCAGCTCAAGAGCGGTAACAGCATCGGTGCCGACAGCACCGCCAGATTCGTCATAGTCGAGGACTTCCCCCGGACCGGCCGGCACCTCGTGCTCAACCTCCCCGCCGACCACCCAGCCCGCGACGACTGGGCCGCCGCCGTCCCCCTGGACGAGATTGCCGCCCTCACCCGGCTCGAACCCACCGGGAGCCGCACGTGGACGCCGGCCCCGGACCCGGACGAACTCCAGTGACCCACCCCCAGCCGCCACTATCCCGAATGGGAGACGACCGTGCCCAGCAAGACCGGCCGCACGCTCTACTCACGAGCGGACCTGCGCAAGGTCCACAACATCAGCGAACCTACGCTCCAGAACCTCTGGACTGACCGGGAGAACAACGGGCACCCGCCCGCGGAGCTCATCGACGGCGTCATGCACTGGGACGGCGACGTCTGGGCGAGGTGGCACCACGAACTCCAGCGCCAGCGGGCAGCCATGAACACCACGAACCCGCCGAAGCTCGACGGGGACCCGGAGGAGATGGTGGGCCCGGCCGAAGCGGCGAAGATCTGCGGGTTCGCCGACTCCGCTACCGTCTCGCACTACGTCAAGAACCCGCCCGAGGGCTGGCCCGACCCGGACGACTGGGACGAGCTGCCGACCCGGAGGCGCCCGAAGTGGAAGCGCTGGCGGCTGTGGCAATACCTCGCCGACCGCAAGGGCCGCGGCCACGCCGGCGGACGCCCGTCGGGCCCCCGCGCCAGGGTGGCCTACCCCTACCAGGGCGACGAACGGCTCACCCTCGCCCGGCAGGCCATCGCCGCCAACCCGCAGGTGACGAACGCCGACCTGATCCCCGAACTCCAGCAGCAGACGGAGAAGACCTACTCCCGCCCGACCTGGAACAACATCCTCAAGTCCGCCCGCGAGCACCCCGAGGAGTAACCGTTGCCCGACAGCCGCTGTCCACGCTGCGCAGGCCCGCTCGGTGACCGGCCTGCCCGTTCTCGGCTGACCGCCGACCGGGAAGTCCTCATCTGCACCACGTGCGGGACGGACGAAGCCGTGCGCGATGCCCACGGCCAGGCGCCCGTGCCGTTCGGCGAATGGCCCCTGAACACCTAGCCCCCTTGCCGAGAGACCGCCCGGTGGCCTCAGAAGGTCCCCGCTCCAGCTCCTGGAGCGGGGACCTTCCTGTATCACCAAGTAACGGCAGGACGGTGGACCCCTGCCGGTCGCGTCCGGCCCGGGGAGCCGGACACCTGGCCAGCCCTTCGCGCGGCCCGGCGGCGCGGGGAAGAGCCGACGCTGATCGGTACGGTCGCGGACGCCCGGCGAGTCCGCCAGCCTCGACCGGCCGCGAGCGGTCCACCGCACCAGGACCCGCACCGCACGCCGACCTCCGGAGCCGCAGCGACCTCCATACGCACCACCCTGCTGAGCACGGAGTTCCCACCCCACGGACTTGCTCCCGAGGTAACAGTCCCCCAGGACATCAGGCTCGACCGAGCCTGATCCACAGCATCGACCAGCCCGTTTGGAAAGCCCGAGGCACCCTCAGCTGATCATGATCTTGAATTTAGAGGACCAAGGTATCGTCACTTCGTGACGATACAATCCTCAAAGACGACCGGATCTGACCGGAAGAGCGCGGGGGGTGAGCGGGCCGATGGCGTGGGTGACCATGATCGGCCCGAGCGACGAGCAGGTTGAGTACCGCCTCACCGGCGGCCACGGATGCGGAAAGACGGTCCTGGTCGACGCCGCCCCTCTCGTCGCCGCGATCGAGGCCAGGGCAGAAGAAGCCGGGACCACCGTCGCCGCCCTCCTCGGCCCCACCGAGGCCAAGAAGGCGTACTTCCGGGCCCGAACCCAACTCCGGAACGCCAAGAACGCGCGGTTCACCGGGTTCGACGCCGTCGAGGTCGCCGCCGCAGCCGGCCTCAACGCCCGCGACCTGTACGGTGACCAGACCCTTCCCCAACCTGCCGCAGATGGACAGGTGGACTACCACCTCGATGCCAGCGAACGCCCCCTCGTGTGGATCGGCAGCGGCCTCACCGAGTTCGGCATCACCCCCGGCAGCATCCTCGCCGCCCAGCACTTCCAGGCCGCCCGGCGCCTCATGCGAGGCGAAGACCCCCGTACCGGCCAGACCCTCGTGGAACCCATGGTCGCCATCGCCCCGGCCGCGAAGCTGCCCGCCGCCCCGCTGGTCCGCGCGATCCGCCGCGCTGCCGCCGAGCGCAGTGTGAGCCCCGCGAGCCTGCTGGACTCGAAGCGGAAGAAGGACGCCTTCCGCCGGATGGAGAACCAGCTCCAGCGCTTCGGCGAATCGCACCGCATCCCGGCCTCCACCCTGCTCAAGCTCGCCGACGCCGTCGGAGTCGACGCCGTCGCCCTGTACGGCGAAGCCGCGTTGCAGAAGGCCGTCGCCGCCGAGGCGGGCGGACGCCTCGATGCCCGCGCACTCCTGAGCGCCGTCGAAGCCCGCGCTGCCGAGACCAGCCAGCAGCCCGCCGACCTGTTCACCGCCTCGTCCATGAAGCGCCGGTACGCCCAGACCGCACGCGAAGGCGAACGCCGCCTCCGTGACCTACCCATGGACGTCCGCGAAGCCGTCGCCATGGCCAAGGCCGCAGGACTCGCCCCCGAGAGCGTCTGGGACGCCGAGGAGATCAAGGCCGCCCTCCTCGAAGGACGGGTGCAGATCGGCAACCGCGGAGCTGACGTCACGCTCGACCTTGCGAAGTCCAAGTCCGTGCTGCTCGCCTACGCGCCCGAGGAGATCGCCGCCCAGGTCGAAGACATCTACACCACCGCCGGCCGCGAGTCCATCAGCGCGCTGGAGCGGTGGACCGCCTACGGCATGCGCGGTCGCAACGGCGACGGCGCCCAGGCAGCGACCGTGAAGACCAGCGGCTTTTCCGGCTGGATGATGGTGCACCGCGCCGCCCGGCCCGTCGACGGCGCCCCGTTCGGCGACCCCCACTTCCACCTCCACTTCACGCTCGCCAACATGGCCAAGGGAGTTGACGGCCAGTGGTCGACCGTGGCCGCTGGAGGCCGTGACCTCAACCGCCACGCGCGTGCCACCCAGTCCCTCATGAACGCCCGCATCCGCAGGGAGCTCACCGACACCTTCGGCATCACCTTCCGCCGCGAAGAGCGCACCGGCGCGTGGGAGATCGCCGCGATCCCCGAGGCCACGATCCGCCTGTTCAGCAAGCGCGACAGCCAGGTGCGCGACCTGCTGACCAAGCTGGGCATCGACTACGGCAGCGCCACCACCCGCGAGCGCACCGCAGCCTCTACCGCTTCCAAGGCCGCGAAGAACGGCGAGGCCGCCGGCGTCGAGGACGATGTCCTGCGCGCCTACTGGCAGGCCGAAGGCCGGGCTGCGGGCGACGACCCCGACGCCATCGCGGCCAGCGCCATCGAGCAAGCCCGGACCGGCCAGAACCCGGGCCTGGACGAGCTGTGCGCCCAGGTCTTCGACCCGAAGACCGGGCTGACCAGCCACTCCAAGGAGTTCAGTCACGCCGCCGCCATCTCCGCCGTCCTGGACGCTCTCCCGTACGGCGTCGCGGACGCCGACGAAGCCGAACAGCTCACCAACTCCGTGCTGCGGCACGCCGGATACGCGGTCAAGCTGAACCCCAAGGGCCCCCAGCACTTCGCTCACGCCGACCGCTACACCACAGCCGACGTGGTCGCTGCCGAATCGCTCATCGCCAGCGAGACCACCAACCGCCTGAACGAGCAGGCCGCCGTCGTCACCGGCGACACCGTCGCCATGACCCTGTCCGCCGTGGAAGCCCAGCACGGCGGCGAGTTCCAGTTCTCCGCCGAACAGCGCGCCGTCCTCGAACGGCTGCTGACCGCCGGCCACGGCATCGACGGCGTCGAAGGCATCGCAGGAGCGGGCAAGACCACGATCATGAACACCGCGAGGGTCGCGTGGGAGGCCAACGGATTCGTCATCGCCGGTGCCAGCACGGCCGCCGTCGCCTGCGCGAACCTCAAGGCCGAAGCGGGCATCACCAGCCGCACTCTCGCGTCCTGGCTCACCGGTATCCGCACCGGAGGCCCCGGCCTCAACGGCGTTGACGTCTTGGTCGTGGACGAGGCCGCGATGTGCGATGACCGCGACATCGCCGAGCTACTGGCCCACGCAGCGAAGACCGGCACGAAGATCGTCGCCGTTGGTGACCCCAAGCAACTGCACTCGCCGGGCATCGGCGGGTCCTTCGCCGCCATCCACAAGATCGTGGGCGGGCTCAGCCTCACGGAGAACTTCCGGCAGCGGGACACGATCGAACGCCGGGCGCTCGCCCTGTGGCGCGACGACAACCGCACGGACGCGCTCCGAACCTTCGCCGGAACCGGCCGTGTCCACGCCCTCGCGGACAAGGACGAGACCCTCGCCGCGATGCTGACCGTCTGGGCGGACAAGCGCGCCGCGCACACCGACGACCACACCGCCGTGCAGCAGCTTCTCATGCTCGCCTCTACCAACGAGGTCGTCGACGAACTCAACCTCGGTGCCCGCGCGATCCGCAGGGCCAGCGGCGCCCTCACCGGGCCCGACCACCTCTTCGCCCTGGCCGGCGGCGGCGAACTGGCGCTGTCCGTCGGAGACCAGGTGCTCCTCCGCGCCAACGACTACCGCAGCAAGCGGACCAGGGGCGAGAGCGAAGACGTGCTGAACGGCTTCCGCGGACTGGTGATCGCGGTGGACGAGGACCGCCGGGTCCTGGTCGAGTGGCGCACGAAGACCGAGGACGGCGGCCACCGCGACGTCGCCGAATGGGTCGACGCCGACTACATCGCACGCGGCGGACTCACCCTCGGATACGCCATCACCGGCCACAAGAGCCAGGGCCTCAGCGTCGAGGAAGCCCTTGTCTACGGTCCTGGCGCGCAAGCCAACGCGCTCTACACGATGATGAGCCGCGACAAGAAGGAGACCCACCTCTTCCTGCCGCTGTCCGTCTATGAGACCGACGCCGACCGCGCCCGCAACGGCGCCGCGCTCACCGACCAGGAACAGCTTGACCGAGCCGTCGCGGGCCTCATCCGCGAAGTCGAGACCGGCACCGAGGAACGAATGATCCTCACCGAACTCCCCACGGCCGCCGTCCCCGCCCATGTCCGGCACATCGTCCCCGACCTACCGATCCCGCGCGCCCCCGGCACCGGAGAGACCGTCGAACCGGACGACATCGAGGCCGCGCCGAAGCCCGAACCGCGCCGCACCACCGGCACCGTCGACCGAACGGCGGTGCCCGCCGCAACCTCGGAGCCCCGGCCTGCGGCTTTCGCCCGCCCGTACGCCAACCTCTCCAGCCAGGCCCTGCGCGACGCCGCACGCAAGGCCGCCGCAGCGGCACGCGCCACGAGCACGGCTGCCGACAAGGCCGAGGCCGCCGCGGACCGCGCCGAGCAGAATGCGGCGGCTGGAACCGGCCCCAACGTGCTCGCGCTCAACCGCCGGCACCAGGACGTTTCCGAACGCGCCGAAGCGATCCGCGACGTGCGCGCCCTGAAAGCGACCATCGCCGAGCATACGGCCCGGCTGCACGGTACCCAGGACCGAATCAGCGGGATCGAGCAGCAGTTGGCAGCCACCGGAAGGTTCGGTCGCCCCGTACTGCGCGGAGACCAGCGGACCGCCGTCGAGGCCGAGCGCGAGGGCCTCGTCCGGACCCTCCACACGACTGAGCAGGAACTGGAGAGCGCGAACGAGCAGCTCCGCGAAGTCGCCCACCAGGCCGGTCCCGCTGATGAGCACGAAGCGGTACTCGCCGAAGCCGGCCTGCCGAAGGAGAAGAAGGCCGCCCTGCTGCGGCGTGCCCAGGACAAGGACACCGAAGCGGCCAAGTCTCTCCGCACCGAGGCCATGAGGGCTCGCCGTACAGCGCAGACCGCCGACGGCCGAGCAACCGGTCTCCGGGCCGAACTGACCCTGCGGGCCGACCACAGCCGACAGCCGGCCGACCCGGCGGAAGCAGCAGCCCCGCTGCCGCAGCCCGAATCCCCGTACACCAGGTACGCGAGTGCGGAAGATCCGAACTCGTACGAGGTTCCGGAAACTCCGTTGGCTGCACCGCTGCCGTAGGAACGCCGACAATCATGGCGTCATGCGCCTACGTCCCCAGAGTTGGGGACGAGCGGGTCAGGTCAGCAGTAGCAGCCCGTCCCAGTGCAATTGCCGGGCACCGTCGAGGGCGCGGTGGTGGGTGGCCAGGGCGAGGGCCGTGCCGGTGCGGCCGGTGAGAAAGCCGATCGCCGGACCGCTCCAGTTCGTGGAGGCGATCGTGTGTTCGGCTGCTGCTGCGGCGAGAGGCAAGTGGCCGAGCCGGATGGCCACCTGGAGTACTCCCGCGCTGCCGTGGCAGAGCCCCGGACCGCTCGTGTCCCAGCTGGACGGCGGACGGCGGGCGAGGCTGTCGAGGGCTCGGTGAGCCAGGGCGAGGAGAGTGGGCTCCATGAGGGCACGGCCGGCGTGGTGGAGGGCAACTGACATGCCGGGGGTGCCGTAGCACCAGGCGTCGCGGCGGCCCGGAGTGGCGGCCAGACGCTTGGTGTCCGGTGGGTGTGCGAGGTCGTCGCCGCTGACGTACGGGGCCCAGGACGGGCCAGGAACAGCCCAGTTGAGAAGCCAGTGAGCTGCGGTGGCGATGGCCTTCTCCTGGTCGGGGACGGAGTTGCCGGCCTGGTGCGCGAGGGCGAGCAGGGTGAGGGGTCCGGCGATACCGTGCGCTGTTCCGGTGCTAGCGGTACCGGAGGGTGGAAGAGCGCCGGGGACGGACAGCGCATGGTCTTCCGCCCGGACCCACCAGCCGGGTCGGCCCGCGTCGTCGGTGGTGGTGATCAGGTTGGTGAGGGTGGTGAGAGCGGCGGACAGCCCCGGCCCGGCCTCTGGGAGGCCGAGCTGTACGGCGGCGAGGAGCGTGCGGCCGATCCCGGCCAGGCCCTTGATGATGTCGTAGACGCCCCACACGGTTCCGGCTCGGCCCGCGAGCAGCCGCTTGGCCTGATGTTCGGCCAGGCCCTGGGCGCGGGCGGAGAGCCAGGCGGCGGCGCGGCCCAGGGCTTCGTGCTGCCGCCTGGCGTCGGGCAGGTAGGCGCTGCCGTAGATGAGGGAGGCGGCCAGGGCGCCGGGGCCGGAGTAGATGCCGTCCGGTCGGGAGTTCGCGACGGCTCGGGCGGCAGCGGTCCAGTGCCGCTCGGCGGCGTCAATCAGCGCGGTGTCGCCGTCGGCCAGGACAGCGAGGAGGAGTGCGGTGCCGGGCAGGCCGTCCGCGAGGGTTGCGGCGGCGCCGGGGTTCAGCCCGGCGGCCGCGTCCTCGGGGTCGAAGACGGCGGCCACAGTCTCCTCGACCAGCAGGAGGGGGTCAGGCATGACGAAGAAGGTCGGCGGCGAGGGAGCGGGCCAGGTGCTCGTGGATGCGGTCGGTGCCGAGGAGGCGGTTGCAGTGCATGTGGATGACGTCGGAGGCGCACAGTCGCGCCACCTCGTCGGCGACGAGGGGCCGGTAGGCGGTCAAGGCATCCATCAGGGACTTCCACGGCCCGGTGAGGGCACCGGGGATGGTGGCCGTCCGGCACCCGACCCGCAGGGCCTCGCGGTGGCGGCGCAGGCCGGCCGGGAGGGGGCGGGGTCGGGCGGCGGTGGGAGTGCTGAGGGTGCGTGCGATGGCGGCGGCGGTGTGGGCGGCGAGGATGAGCCGCTGGTCGTCGCCGTGGGCGGGGAGGGCGGCGAGGACGAGGGCGGAGTCGGCGGCGAACACCGCTTCGGCCGCGCCGATCGCGTCGGGCCCGCCGTAGCGCTGGGTCTCGCGCTCGTACGGCGCGACGGTGAGGCGGCCATTGGTCAGGTGCTGTTCGGCCAGCCGCTCGGCGAGGTCGGCGGCTTCCTGCTGCACAGAGGCCAGCATCTCAGGGGCGCCGTGATAGCGCAGGCGCAGGTGGGGGCCGAGGTCGGGGGTGGTGTACCGCAGCCAGTAGAACAGCGAGCCCGGGTGCTCAGGGAGTTGGGCGAGGACGGCGTCCTGGTGCCGGACGGGGACGGGCAGGGCGAGAGAGAGCCAGGCGCTGCCGGGCAGATAGGCGTCGGTGTTCCGGGGCCGGGCGGCGGCGCGGGGGTCAAGCGGCACTGACCGCGCGGCTTGGTGCTGCTGGCGCAGGGTGACGACGAGTTCGAGGTGATGGCGGCCGTCCGGACCGTGCACTGGCGGTTGCCCCGGCAGCACCTCGCTGACGGTGCGGCATCCGCGGCGGACACTGCGCCGCAGCAGCTCGCGGTGGTCCGCGTCGCGCAGGTCGATGGGCAGGTGCCGGTCGCTCTCCTCGATCACTACCTGCTGCGGTATGGGCAGGGTGGGGCGGGCCAGCCAGTCGTCCAGGTGGGCGTGCCAGCGGTCGCGGTGCTCGACCAGCGCGGCCAGGCCCGGGGGAAGGAGCCAGCGCTGCGGGGCGAGGACCGTGGAGCGGTAGGTGACGCGCGGGGTGTAGGGCGCGAGGGCGGCGGGGCCCCAGGACCAGGGGTGCCAGGGCCTCTCGTCCGCGTGCCCGATCAGGTGGAGGAGCTGGGCGGCCGGAGGCAGGAGCGCGCGGGTGATCCTGCTGAGCAGCACCGGCCGGACCAGACAGCCGAGTTGGCGGGAGTAGAGAGCGAGATGCCCGGCCGCGGTGGTGGTGATGAGCAAGGTTCGGGGGTCGAGGTCCCGGGAGTCGGTGAGGGGCAGGCCCACCGGGATGCGGTACGCCGTCCCACCACTCTCCACCGCCAGGGCCCCGGTGCTGGCGGTGAGGGGGCGGCAGACGATCTCCGCCAGCACTGGGTCAGCGCCGGCCTGCTGCTCGGGGGAGAGGTCAGGCAGGTAGCGGGCGAGGCGTCCAGCGGCAGACCCGGCGTCCTGCGCCGCGTGGGTGCCGATGACCAGGGTGAGGTGGCCGCCCTTGTCTTCTCGGACACGGACGTGCGCCTCGGCCGTGCGCGGCGGCCGCGCGTCGCTGTCGTGGGCGAGCGCGTCCACCATCTCCTCGGTCAGCTCCACCTCGTGATCGCCGTGCGCTATCGCCGTGGTGAGCAGCGCGAGGAGGAGATGGGCGCGCCGGTCGTCCAGGTCGGAGCGGGCGCCGATCGCGTCTTCCGGTCCGGGCGGGCCGATCCCGGTGGCTGGGTCGACGGCATCGAGGAGTGGGACGAGGCGGTGCGGCCCGTACACGTCCCGGAACCTCGCTGTCCAGGCGAGCAGCGGCGCCGTGCGGTGGCCGATGCGCCAGAGCACGTTGACCGTCCGCGCAGTCTCCCTCCCCACCGTGGTCGGGAGACGGAGTTCGGCCTCGCCGATGGTGTCGCAGGTCAGCGGGCGGGCGGTGGCGTGGATCGCGTCGGCCGCGCAGCGGGCGGCGCGCAGAAGAGGCAGGCGCTCGGGCGTACCGGGCCGGTGCCGGTCCGCACCGGCGAGCAACGCGCGCAGGTCGAGGACGGCTTCGCGCAGGCCGGCAGTCGGGGGCAGCCTTGTGGCGAGGTGGCCGAGCGGGTCGCGGGAGAGGTCAGCAGGCAGGAGATCGGTCAGGAGCAGGCCGGTGCGGACCAGCGAGGTGATCGCGGCCTGGACAGCGGCGGTGTCGGCGCCGGGCCAGTGCTTGAGCATCGCGCGGATGACCCGCGAGGCCGGGGCCCCGCCGGCCCGGCTGCACTCGCGCATGAGCCAGCTGGATACCTCGGTCACCCGAGCCGTGCCCAGCTGCGCCGAGCCGTCCGGCCCCGGGTGCTCGACCTCCAGCACCGCGCCGCGCTGCAGCGCGGTCGGGTTGGCGAAGAGACGGAGGTGGTCGAGCCCGTCCGCCAGCTCAAGGGCGCGGTCGGCGACGGCCGCGAGCCAGGCCGGGTTGGGGAGCGTGGCACAGCGGTGCTGTTCCCCCAGCAGCAGGACCGGTTCCCCAGGCACCAGGTGCGCAGTAGCGGCGGCGGCCCAGACACCGTTGGGGGTGGTGCGGGTGCGGGCGCGCAGCTCGTAGGCAGCCCGCGCGAGCGCGCCGCCAGCGGCGCCGTCGAGGTCACGGGAGGCGAGGAACAACCCCTCGGTGATCAGTCCGCCAGCCTTCGGGCTGTCTGCCGCCAGGAGCGGGAGGCGGGCGAGTGCCACCGGGTCGGGTACGAGACGGCTACGCACGGACGGTTCCCCCTGGTCGAACGGCCGGGTAGGCGGCACCGGTGCCGCCGGTGCCGCCCACCCGTGCGCTACTACAGCTGGCCCGGGATCAGGCAGCCACTGGTCGGCCCGGCCGGGGGCGATTCCCCGCAGCCATCACCGGTGGTATCGCCCTCGGTGTCCGCGTAGTTCTCACGCACACCGGTCAGCGGCGTGTTCACCGCGTCGAGCGCGAAGGCGTCCAGCAGTGCGGTGGTCATGGTGCGTCCTCCTTCCATCGTCCGTTTGGGGATGGTGCGCCCGGACCGCGCGGGTCCGGGAGTTTGGGTGGCCGTCAGTCCTTCGGCCAGGTGAGGACCAGCGGCGCGCCGGGCCGGTTCAGCGCTCGGCCGGGGGCCATGGTGGCGGGATCGGTGCCCTCGGCGTAGACGTGGAGGACGGGGCCGGGACGTCCCCGGTGGTCCCGGTCCCACTCCCGCAAGCTCTCCACCAGCGTCTCGGCCAAGGTGTGGTCCTCGCCGTGGAGGACGACTCCGTACTCGTATCGGCCGCTCTGCCCCTCAACCGGACGCATCGTCACGTAAGCCGCGGTGGTGGAGTCGGTGTTCCAGGTGAGCGGGGTGCCGCCGGACAGCGCCCGCAGGGCGGACTCCCCCGGGTTCGTCAGCAGGGTGCCGTAGGTGTCGAGGACGGTGGCGAACCACAGGTCGATGACGGGCCTGGTGCCCTCGCTCGCCCCCACCTCGACGCCGGACCAGTGCGGGCTGCCGGCGCTGTCGAGGACCTTCGTCAGGGACTCGGTGTCGAGCGGCTGGGTACCGTCGACCCGTACCCGGGTACCGGGGGTCAGCGCATGCATCTGGGTGGAGCTCGCCGCCTCCCCCCGCATCGCCACGAAGCCGCACGGTAGCCAACCGCCGCCGGTCCAGTGCCCCCGCCCGTCCGAGGTGAGAGCAACGAGGCGGCCGAGGCCGCGCACACGCAGCGGGACGACGAGCACGCCGTCGGGGGCGAGTTGGTCGAGCCAGGTCTGCTCGATCGCGGCCGCCTGCACAGTGACCTCGATCCGGTCGTACGGGGCCGCGTCGGGGACGCCGTGCGCGCCATCGCCGGTGACGATGCGGACGGCATCCTCCAGGCCAGCCGCTCGCAGGCAGCGGCGGGCGCGCTCGGTCACCGCCGGGTCGATATCGACGCTGGTCACCGCGCCCGCGTCGCCGACCAGCTGGTGGAGTAGCGCGGCGTTGTAGCCGCCGGAGCCGATCTCCATCACCGAGTTGCCCGGCTGGGGTCGCAGGTACTCCAGCATCTGCGCGACCAGCCACGGCGCGCTGACGGAGCTGAGGAGTCGGCCGTCGCCGTCGCGGTCGGTGGGGTGGTAATCGTCCTTGTACGCCTCGCTCAACTCGGCGTCCTGCACGAAGAGGTGGCGGGGGGTAGCCCGGAACGCGGCTGCGATCTCGGCGCTGGTGATCCTGCCCGCCCGCTCCAGCTGGGCGACCAGGTGGTTGTTCAGCTCCGCCGCCTCGGCGGCTAGCTCTGTGACGTCGCGGTCACTGACGGTCTTCATGCTGGGGAGCTTAGACACCGGCGGTCCCTTGAGGGGCAACGTCACGCGTAGTCAACACAGCTGCTGACTCCCAGGGCGACTAGTAGTGGAGAGGGTGCTCACCGTAATCAGCAGTCCGCACCCCGTTCTCCAGGGTTTCCGGCCAATCCCCGACTCCGCCAGGGCGCAGATCCACGGCTCGGCCGCGTTCACCCGATCCGGCACCCGGCCCGCGCCGACCCGCTGGGGTGGCCGTGACCAGCGGCGGGGCGGTTGCGGCGCTGTGCGCAATCGGAATCGTGGCTACGGCTGAATCTCGACGTCCCCAATTCGGGCAGGCTGCTGCGCTGCTGGCCGAGCGTGGCCACCCCTTATTCGGTGGCGGGACTGGTAGCCGGGACCTGCTGCTCAACCTCGTCGAACTCGCCGTCTGCGGCGCCGGCCTGGAACGCTTCCCACTCGCTGGGGGTGTAGACGAGGAGGGGGGCGCTGTGGTCCGCGCCGTGGCGCATCACCACGTTGCCGGTGCCGTCCTCCGGGAACGCTACCTGCGGCCCCTCGGTGTCTCCGGGTGCGCCGTACCAGGTGAGGCCCGCCAGCTCCTCCTGCGTGTACTTGGGCTTCGCCACCGGCGTGCCTTCGGCCTGGGGGTTCTCCGACATCTCGCTCTCCTTCAACTCGACGGTGGCCGACTGCCGGCCGCCCTGAGAATGAAGATGGTGGTGGCCGGCGAAGTCGTCGTCACCCGCCGCATCCTCGCAGACGACAGCCCGGCCGTGGTCAGAGGCTGCGCGGATCTGACCGTTCGCGCCCGCGGAGGCGCCGTGCGTCAGCTGGCGTCCAGCTGGTCGACCAGGTCGAGGAGAACGGCGAGGTGATCATCGGCAATGAGGCCGAAGCGGCGCATGGCTCGCGCGGCCGCTACCGGTTCCCACGAGGTGATGGCGGCCTTGAGCGCTTCCTTCCGGCGGGCCTCGGCCCAGCCCGCCAGGGACTCGGGCGAGAGCTTGTTGGTGTCGCTGGTACGGATGCGGCGTCCGTCGATCTTCGCCGTCTCCGCCGCCTCCTCGTTGAGACAGGGATTGCAGTCGACGGTGGCGCACCCCGGCTTCTCCACGTCAGTGTCGAGGAGGATGAAGCCGCAGCGAGAGCGGTCTGCGTTAGCCGCGTGCGTCGCCGCAGTCCTACTGCGCCCGGTCACCCGCCTCGGCCACTCCTTCAACGCCTCCGCCCGCCGCAGATTCAGGCGGGCGATGCGCGGGGGGTCGGTATAGATCGGACAGGTGCAGCCGGGTGGGTGGCTGAGCCTCATCGGGCGAATTCTCCAGGCAGCGGGCAGGCGTCCCAACTTGGGAACCCGCCAAGGGGCGGTCAAGGGTCGGGTGGGGGGAAGCCGTAGGTGGGCAGGTCGGCGATGCGGACCATGCAGTAGGTGGTGAGGCCGTCGGGGCGGTAGGTGCGTCGGTAGAGATAGGGCGTGGTGGTGCCGGGGGGCACCGTCACCCCCTCCACCGCGATTTCCTTGCCGACCGCGATGGCGAGGAGCGCGATGCCCAGCTCGGCCGTCTTCTCCACATCGGAGGGCGGGTCCGCTGGCCTGCGGTGTCTGCCCACGCCTAGCCCCCTGTGTCGGCTCGTCCTGGCCGCGACGACCGGCGCGGGGGCTGGGTGGCGGCCGGACGTCCGATCGGCTCAGCTCAGCTGACGTCCCTGGTGGGGCGGACGGCGGACGGGCTGTCGAACGCCTCCGCCACCGATACCCACCTCTGCGTCGAGGTGTGGGTGAGGAAGTCGGCGGTCCGGTGGGCGGCCGCGCGGGGCTCCTGCCTCTGCTGCACTGGGCCCTGCGGAAGGAACGCGCCGGACGGGTGTGCGGGCGGCTCTTGCCAGTGGGTGCCGCGCTTGCGCTTCGGCAGGTCGGCAGCCGCAACGGGCTCGGTGGTCTGATCGTGCGTCACGGTGTCCTCGTCTCGTTCCAGGGCGGGCGGTGCCAGGGGCGGTGGTACAGGGGGATGGGGGCACGGGGCGGCCGGGGCACCGCGGGGGGCGGGGCGAGGAATAGGGAGGGCCAGTGAGTGAGAGGCGGTTCGGCGGTGGGCCGGGCCGGGATGTCGGGGATGAGGAGGCCGGGGTGCTCCTCCGCCGGCTTCACCTTCTTCCGGGGTCGTGCGTGCGGACGCTTCGGTGCCGGTGCCGGCACCGGGCGCTCGGGCACCTTCGGGCGTTTGTCCGCCATTCCCGACCAGGTCCGCGGTCGCCACCCCGGTTGCTGCCCCTCCTCCTTCGTCACGATGCCGCTGCCTGCTCTCGGTCGGGGGCCCCGAGGTCGACCATTGCTGTCGTACTGGTGACCACCTGCACCCGGTGGTGCCGGGCATAGGAGGCCAGGCCCAGCGACAGCTTCGGCTCCAACCGCCCGGCGTGCCGGACGGTTGCGGCCAGGTGGTGAAGCAGCGGTGGGGTGATTCGCATTCGGCCCTGGAGCAGTCGGAGGTTGTCGAGGCCGTGCTCGGCCACCAGGCGCGCGGCGGTGATGAACTCCGGCTTCTCCACGAGACCTGCCATGGCGCGCACGGGGCCGGAGCCGGTGCAGACGACGACACCGTGGCTGGAGGCGCGGTTGATGTCGAAGGGGGAGGTAAGGACGGCGGGCATGGCGGGGTCGGTGGCAGCGACCAGCTCGGCCATGGCCTGGTGGGTGGTGTCGACGTTGTCGGAGAAGACCAGGCCGATGGTGCCGGTGCGCAGGTACTCGGAGCCATTGAGGGCCGACGTGACGTCGGCGTACCGCCCACGCTGGGGAACGAAGTTCACGCGTAGGCCGAGCGGTTGCTGCTGGCCGGCAGCCTGCTTCGCCAGTTGCCGGTAGCGCGCGGTTCCACCCGGACCGAACACCTGGCTGGCCCAGTCCGCGAGGCCGATGTAGTAGGGGTGGTGGACGACCACGGCCCGTTGCGCTCCGCCCGCTTCCGCCTCTTGGAGTACATGGACGATGCCGGGCCGTCCCTCGACCGGGCGAAATTCCTTCGGCATGAACGTGGACCACCCGGCCACCCTGGTTCCCAGTCCTCCGGCCGCGATGACCACGGCCGTGCTGTTCTGCGTCTTCATCGGATGGCCTCCGTGCGGGAGTTGGGTGGGAGTACGGTTCGCGGATGCATACGCGAGTGACCGGCATGGCCGTGAACAGTGACAAGCAGCTGCTGCTGCTTAACCAGGACACCGAGGGTGAGCGGACGTGGTCCCTGCCCGGCGGCAAGGTGGAGGACGGGGAGAGCCTGGAAGTAGCACTCCGGCGGGAGATGCTGGAGGAGACTGGCCTGGAGGTGAAGGTCGGCCGCCTCCTGTACGTCGCAGACGTCACCAAGGCGCACGTCGTGCACATCTCCTTCGAGGTCGAGGTGGTCGGGGGGACGATCGGGCAGGTGAAGGAGGGCGCCGACACCCGCCCGATCCGGGGTGTGGAGTGGGTGGCGTTGGAGGACCTGGCCGACCTCGGCTTCTCCGAGCGGTTCGTGGACCTGGCCCGCTCGGGGTGGACGGGGGCCGGGACCTACGTGGGCCCGAAGTCTGAGATCGGCCTCTGACCCCTGCTCAGTCCTGGCTGGCCTCGGTCTCATCGCCGTTCTCGGCCTCGGGGCCGGTCAGGGCGCTCACGAGGGCCTGGTCGAGGTAGCCGACCGGGACTCCGGTGGGTTCGAGGCGGTTGACCCAGGAGCCGATGCGCTCCGCCAGTTCCCACGCCCCTATCTCGTCCGCTGCCCGGATGCTCGGGTCCCGAACGAGGCGGACGCCGACGCCGCGTGAGGCACCGAGGAGGTAGCGCGAGCGCTCCTCGGCCACCGCCTCCCTAGTCGCGGGGGTGTTCCATGCGGCGCCGACCAGGTAGCGGCGCAGCGGGAACTGGAGGGTGCCGGCCTCCGGGCCGTCCTGGCACCACACCTGGACGTTGCCTACCAGGTGGTGGATGTCGCCGTGGTCCCGGCCGGGCTCGACGACCGGTGTGGCGTCGCCGAAGCGGTAGTCGGCGTTGTAGACGTTGCGGGCGAGCGCCGCGGCTTCCAGCACCTCGGCGCGGGTGGGGAGTCGGGCGCCATGCCAGGCGGCGAGGGCGGCGGCGCCGAGCCAGGTGACCCAGTAGGCGGGGTGGTGCTCGTACCCCTGGCTCGGCCGCCACCTTCCGCTGCTCGGGTCCTGGTGGAGGCGGCCACCGCGTTGCACTCGCATCGGGATGACGAAGAGGTTGACGCCGTCGCGGGCGTTGTCCATCCCCGCTTCGCTGAGGATGTTCAGCAGCTCGGCGACTTCCTCGTTGCTGACGAGGTGGGTGCGCCACACCACGCTGCTCTTCTTTACCGCCGGGCGGTAGTCGGCCGGGCCGGGGCGCCGTGCCTCCCCCCGCGCCGTCCCTGACCGGGGGGCCGGTACCGATCCGGCCGGGTCGTGCACCTCGTACAGGGAATCGCCGTTGAGCCAGTGTCGGGCGACGTCGACCACCTGGTGCTCCACCACGTTGGTCGCGCGGGACAGGGTCTCGGCGACGTGGTGAGGGACGAGGGTGGCGGTGCGCGGGTCCAGCTCAGCGATCAGCTCGCTCTTGTGCTTCTTGGTGGCGAACGTGCTGTCCGCTCCCCGAGCGCCGGCCTTCGCCGTCCCGACCGGGGCTGGCTGGCTGGGCAGGGGGATGTCGAGGTAGGCGGCGAGGTTGGCGCGCACCGTCTCCGGGGCCAGGACGTGGCGCTCGTACGCGAGGTGGGTGTGGCGGCGGCCCGCGTCGCCGAGGTCCTTCCTGATCGCCTTGGCGAGGAGGAGCGAGTTGAGGGCGATGAGGCGGGCGAGGGCGACGGCGGGCTCCGGGTCGTCCTCCGGCAGGAGTTCGGCCCACGGAGCCCAGTGAGCGGAGTTGCGTGCCGCGTTGCCGAGCATGTTGTAGCGGGAGGCGTAGTGCCAGCGCTCGAATAAGTTGCCGCGCGCGAAGGAGCTGGCGATGCCGAGGGGGGCACGGGAGAGGATGAGGAGGGGGGAGTTGGGCAGGAGGTTGGTGATCGCGCCGGTGGCGAACCAGAGGTTGGTCTCCTTCACCATGTGCCGCTGATCGGTGCCGTAGAGGTCGGCGAGGGCGCAGGCGAGGTGGTGGGCGGGGAGGGCGGGGAGGTCGGCGTCGGCCGGGCCCGGCGGGCGGGAGTTGTTGGGGGAGAGGGGGTGACGGGAGCCGAGCTGCTGCCGGAACGGCTCGTTGTGCTGCGGCAGGTAGGGGCGCAGGGTGTCGCTGGTCCAGTTCGAGCCGACCCTCTCGAACACGCCGAGGGTGAGGAGCGGGGCCTGCTCCGGCTTGAACAGGGCGGCGACGTGCTCGGCGATGTCCACCGCGCTGCGCGCCGGGTCCTCCCACTGCTGCTCGGAATCGCTCCACATCTGTGTACTCACCCTGGTCTCCAATTCTCGTACCGTGCTGACTGGTTGACGGATTTCGCCCCGAATGCCGACATTCCCCGCCTCCGGAGGTCGGCACCCGGGGAATGGGTGGTGCCACCGATCGACCTGCGTGGGACGCGCAGTGTCCGGCCAGCGGCGCTGCCGCGCCCGTTGTGGCCACTCATCTGGACCGAGCGCGGCGGCTCTTCGATTGGGGCCCGCCACCGCGTGCGGGTAGCCGGGCGGGGCGGGCTCGTGGGTGGCCACTGGGGGCGCGAGGGGGGACGCGCGCGCCGGGCCTCGGGTGGCCGGCGCGGTGAGTCTCGCTCTAGGCGGCCAGGCTGGGTCTGCCTCGGCCGTGCAGTATGCGGCGGCCGGCACGGAGGGCAGCGGCGAGGTTATGAGGGTGGGTGAGGGTGCCGGTTCCGTCCGGCTCGATCAGCCAGCGGCGCCCCTTCACCGGGCCCTTGCCCGGCGGCGGGCAGCGCAGGACGGGGGTGTGCTTGACGTTCTCGTTGCCGCGGAGGAACTGCGTCTCGTTCATGTCCCACAGGGCGGTGGAGGAGTAGGGGATCAGGAACTCCACGCACCGCAGGGCGTCGTTGAAGATGACGGGGCCGACCGGCCCGACCGCGTCTGCGACTTGCTGCAACTGGCCGAGGGCGGCGGTGCCGAGGCGGTGGTTGGTGACGCGCACCGCGTTGAATCGCACGCCCAGTCGGATGTCGACCAGCTCGTTGCGGGTCCAGCCGAGCAGCACCGCCTTGTGGTCGCGGTTGGCGCGGGCGAGCCAGTGGGCACCGAGGACGTACGGCGGGGGAGCGCCGCGCCTCACGAGCCTTTGTGTCGGGCTGCTCGCGCTCGCGGCTCTGGCCTGGGCCATCTTCCCCGCTCCTCCCATCCGTACGTCCCCGGCGCCGTCCCCCGTGAGGTGGGTGGCCGCACCGGTTCGGCCACCCACCCCGGCACCTGCGCCGCCCCGGTCAAGGAGCGCTGAGCGAGGCGCCTGGGTGCCCGCCGGACCCGCGTTCGCTGTCCATCTGGTTGCGAGACCGGCGGTCTGTGCTCGGGTCGCACGCCGTTGTGCGACCCGCTGGCACCTCACCCCCCTCCGTCAGCCCGATTTCACGGAAGGGGCCGGAGCGTTGCCGGAGGCGAAGGTGCCGGGGCCCGCCCCCACGGGATCGGGAAGGGCGGGGTGGTGCCCGGCGGCCCCCTGCCCGTAGCGCAGGGGTGCCGCCGGAGTCTTAGGCGGCTATCGACCTGGGGCCGATGGTGCCGACGACCGGGGCCGGGCGGGCGTGCCGGATGCGGCTGGCGAGCGCGGCGCTGTGAGGCGACGCGGCGGTGGGTGCCGAACCCGGTGCAGCCTTGGCCGTGCTGGCAGTCACGGTGGTCTCCTCCTTCTCGACCGGCTTAATGGAGGCGACCTCCATCTCGAACCAGCTGATCCGGGTGCCGGCCTTCCGGTCGCGCCTGCTTCCGTGATTCACCGCGAGCTTGGTGATGATGAGCAGCCCCCGGCCGCCGTCGTACCCGCCCCTTCTGCGCTGCGTCCGCGTCGCCGGAACCCTCGGGACGGCCGGGTCCGTCACCTCCACCCGCAGCCGCCCTTCCTCCGTCTGGTGCGCCCGGAAGCCGAGCTGCCCCTTCTTCTTGCCGCAGCCGTGGAGCCAGCCGTTGGTCAGCAGCTCGGAGGCCATCAGCGCCAGGTCCTCGGCCTCGCTGTCGGTGAGGCCGAGGGCGGCCTTAATCTGCGGCACGAACTTCCGCCGGATCTTCCCAACTACCTCGGGGGAAGCGGCAGTTACGAACTCAACCAGGGGCATGACAGTTCCTCCGGGGGCGTGCCGCTACGGACGGCATTGGGGGGTGTTTCCGGGGAAGCGGCCGTTGTGGTCGCGCTCGTCAGGGCCGGGCCGAGGGCATCCTGACCTGGTCATCTGACGATCAATCAAGATCACTTGAAGCTGGCAATGCTGGCGAACTGCCTTCGCAACTACCAACTCATTGCGTGCAGTTCGCTACGCACAGCATGGACCCTAGTGCAGATCTACGCAACCACTTCTACCAACTGTGCAAGCTTGCAGAGTCGCACGCAATGTCGAGTCATATGCCACTCGGAGCCGGTAGCGCGCACTCCCTGCGGGGAGGCACACTGTGCTGACGATCGACATAGGAGGGGCAAGGGGTGGCATTCCAGCAGACCGTGAGGCGCATCCAGCTGGGAGGGGAGCTGCGCCGCCTCCGCGAGGCGCTCAGCCTCTCGCCTGAAGACGTGGCCAAGGCGCTGCCGAACTGGAGCGTCTACAAGATCAGCCGAGCGGAAACCGCGAAGGGTGCCGTCAAGGTCGACGACGTTGCAGAACTCCTCGAATTCCTTAAGGTCAGCGCTGACCTCAAGGCCGGCCTCCTTGACGTCGCCAAGAACGCCGCCAAGCAGGGCTGGTGGGTCAGCTACGCCGGCGCCGTGAACGACCAGACCGTCAACCTGGCGTCCCTGGAAGCCGAGGCATCAGCGGTAAAGACCTACCAGCCGTCGTTCATCCCGGGGTTGTTCCAAACCCCCGACTACTCGCGCGCAATCTTCACCGAGCTGGGTGGGTTCTCGGAGGACGAAGCCGAGGCGAAAGTCGACGTACGGATGGCCCGCCAATCCGTCCTGACGCGACCGAAGCCGCCGGAGGTCTGGGCGGTGATCCACGAGGCGGCCCTGAGCGTCAAGGGTGGAGGTCCGGGGATCATGCGAGCCCAGCTGGAGCAGTTGATACAGGCCACCCGCCGCCCCAACGTCAATATCCAGATCATGCCTGCGGATTGCGCGCTGAATCCCGGAATGAACGGTGCATTGACCATCCTCGGTTTCCCCTACCGGCCCGCGCTTGACATCGCCCTGGTCACGGCCCAGAAGACCGAACTGTGGATCGAGGATCGGGAATCGGTAGAGGAGTTCCACGCGACTTTCCAAAAGATCACAGCCGAGGCCCTGCCTCTGGACAAGTCGCTCGCATTCATCACCGAAAAGAGAGACCAGATCAAGTGAGCAACTACTACCCGAATACTGCCGAACTCGGCGTCGCACTGCGGAAGTCGTCCTACAGCAACGAAAGCGCTGACTGCGTGGGGGCCGCCGGAATCGCCGGGGAGGTGATCGTCTCCGACCTCAAGAATCCGACCGGCCCGGCCCACCGGCACCAGCCCCAAGCATGGACGGCGTTTGCCCAGGCTGTTGGCTCCGGCACCCTGGCGCCCGTAGCGGTCTGACCTAGTTCCGGCACTTCCGTAGCGTGCCGGCCGGCCAGGCTCGGTGGCCCGTCTCCCTCCGTAGGGTGGGTGGGCCACCCCGATCCCAACCGCGCGCCTGCGGCCCTGACACCTCCGTAGGGTGTCAGGGCCGCAGGCGCGCGGTTGTCGATCGTACGCATCGGCTACGACATGGCGCTACGGATGACCTTGTACGTCTCGTCGTGTTAGCGCACCTAGAGCAGTGGTGAGACTGGTGTTTCTGGTGAGACGGTGTTCACCGGATCGGTCGCGCCGCGGTATGCCAGTTTCTGCGGTCTCGCCGTATCCTGAGGCGCGATCGAGGGCGTCCCTTCTGGTTGTGGCCCTGAGCTCTGCTGCACTCCGGCTCTCGTGAACACCTGCTCGGCGCGGTCCAGGGTGAGCCGCATGGCACCAAATCGCCCCACTGAGTATCCCGCCAGGTAGCCGTGCAGGTGTAGCTGCTCGACCGCTTGGACCCCGGCGTCAACGTCCGGTGTGTCGGCCGGCGGGACCAGAGCATGCAGCTCCTCCTGCCACTCCCATCCGACGTCGCGGAGGACAGTCCGAGCCTCCTCTTGCTCCCAGCCGCTCCGTGCCACCAGGCCGTGACTCGGGTCAAGGTCGAAGACGACGTGAGGGTGCGGCATCATCATTCGGGGCCTCCGGCGGTTGCTGTTAGGTCAACCGCGACAGCGGCAGGTTCGTCGCCCCACGCCGCGATCTGGAATCGTGCGGGGCGGTCCTCGTGCCGCCCGACACGGCACTCGTCGCCGGCTTTGCCCAGAGCCTTGGTCATCCGGGTCAGGAACCGGTCGTACTGCTCGTGCCAGACGACGGTGGAGCCGGGGTCTGCGTAGGCGTCGCCCCGGGCGAAGGCCAGGGCCGCGATCTCGTACCCCAGGCCCTCGTGCTTCTCCCAGCAGGGTGGGATGACGTCCTGTGGTTGCCAGGCGTACGTCTGGTTCAGCCAGCGGCACACCGAGTTCAGCCACGCGGGCATCGGCTTGGCCAGCTCAGCCGGGAGGGCTCCCAGGTCCCACGGTGGGGGGCCGTCGACCACGGACTCCTCCGCGCTCCGCTCCGCGATGTAGTCCAAGATCAGTGCGGGCGGCTCGGGGAAGGGCTTGAACAGCGAGAGCGGGTTCGTCATGCAGCAGCCCCCTGGACAGCCCAGGCGGCGGCGTGAGCCTTGGCCTGCTGCTTCCTCGACTTGGCCTGTCGAAGTCGCTCTTCCTCGTTCGCGGCCCGCAGTTCGCGGACGTGGCCCTCGATCTCCGGCCACGAGTCCCAGGTCCACATCCCGTCAAGGCGGGTGATCACTGGCGGGAGGTTGTCCGCGAGCACCAGGGCGTGGCCCTCGGGCAGCGACCTGATCTCGTCGCCGCGCAGGACAGGCTCCAGAGCCATGTGCGTTGCGGTCGAGTGGCTGCCGCGGTCCCCGCCGCTAGTGGTCTTCGTGGTGCGCTCCCGTTCGACCTGACCGCACAGGTCGGACATGTCCTTGAGGAAGGCGGGGTCCTTGGCTCCGCCGAAGACGATGACGTGGTTGGTGAAGCTCGCCAGCTCGTTCGCTGTGTCCTCGCCGAATCGGGCGCGGGCCGAAGCCCAGCCCTGGAGGCCGTAGATCACGGTGATGCCCCGGCCCCGGCCGTCAGCAACGCGCTGGCGCAGGGAGGGGATCGGTGCGATGTTCGGCGCCTCGTCCAGCGCGGCCAGGAGGGCTGGGTCGAGCCGCCCGGCCGGAGACGCGATGGCGTGAGCCTCAGCGATGTCGAGCAGGTCCTCCGTGATCGCCGTGGTCAGCGGAGCGACGCTGTTCACCTCCGAGTCCTTGCCGAGCAGGTAGATCGTGCCCTCCGAGTCAAGGAACTCGGTGAAGTCCGTCGGGTCTCCGTCCCCTTGCAGAGCACGCATCACCGACTCGTGCATGAGGGGTTCAAGGGCTGCATCGAGGGTCGAGGCGGTGTTGCCGACGGTGCGGCTGTCGCCCGAGGTGGCGGTCCGGAGCATGTCCGCCCACCCGGGGCCGGCGCCGGGGTGGGCGTTGAGGATGCCGACCGGCGCGGGGTCGGTCAGCTTGCGTGCCCACTTGAGCACCCAATCCAGGCTGGCTCCGTCGAGAGCTGCGGCGTGGAGGTACGCGGCGAGGATCTTGGCCGCTTGGCCCTTGTAGAAAGCGGCGCCCTCGCTGGACTGCGCAGCGCCCCCGGGAGTCCGGGAGCCGGCGACGAACGCTTTGGCCCTCATCATCGCGATCTCTGTCTCGGCGGCGCCCGTGATCGGCGTCCACCGGAACTTCGGGAGAGAGGGGGCGATGCTCTGCGGGTCGAAGACCATGACCGGTCGCCCGTCGCGGCGTCGTGCGTCGAGGGTGAGTTCGACCAGGTCCGGCTTGGTCGAGGTGGCGAGCACTGGGCCAGCCCACTTGCGGATGGTCGGGGCGAAGAAGCGCGTGGTCTTTCCGCTGCCCATGGGGCCGATGACTCGGCATGCCTTGTCGGCGCGGGACCACAGCTCGATGCCTTTCGGGCGTTGCGAGGTCCCCAGCGAGTAGCCGAAGTCGTGTGGATCAAGGTGCTGGTGGCGCATGACGTGCTCCGGAACAGGGGGAGGGGCGGGTCATGAGATGGCGGAACGCTTCTCCGCGAGGCTCACCGCCGCCGTGTGACTCGGGCGTTCCTCACCGCGGATGAGGGAGGGACGGATCTCGGTCGCCTTGAGGACCGCTGCGGCCGACAGCTGGCGCTTGAGCTGTCCCTTGTCGGCGAACCCGGCGTTTCGCCGGGCCCGGTTCGTCACCAGCCAGACAGTGGCCAGGGCTACCGCACACACGGTGGCTACGGCGTACAGGGCCAGCGACGTTCCGTTCGGCAGGAAGTCCACTACGCGGCCTGCCGGGCAGCACGGACGGCGAGGTAGCGCATGCGCCGGCCGCAGAGCCGGGACAGCGCGGTGTCGGGTCCGGCGCAGCGCGGTGGGGCGGTGTGGAACGCCTGGTGGAGGTCTTCCGCTGCCCGCCAGATGTGGGTGACGGCGGTGCGGACACGGCCACCGGCGGCTGAGTACTCGCCGTGGTCGAGGACTGTGGCGAGCGCCTTCGTGCGCCGGGCCAGTTCGAGCGCGTCGGCGTGCAACTGGTCGATCTCCTGCCGTACTGCGCGTTCGTCGGCGAGGGGCGTGGTCTCGACGGTGGGGCTGGTCATGGGGGAGGCGTGCTCCGAGTCTGTGCGGACCTGGTCGACGGCGGCGAGGTGCCGTTGGGCGTTCATGCGGCGTCCGGGTGGGTGCTGGTGAAGTCGGTCATCGAACCGGAGGAGAAGCAGAGGTGCTGCTCGGCTTCGACCAGGAGGTGTTGGACGGCTGGGTAGATGACCTCTCCGACCACCCACAGCGCGATCCCGCGGCGCAGGCGCGTGATGTGATCCGCTGTCCAGGACGGCAGGCCCAGCCGGGCCACCGTCGCTTCCGCCTCAGCCTTCTTCTGGCTGTAGATCACGATGGTGTCGGCCATCTTCAGCGCGGCTTGGGTCTCCGGGCTGTCGTCGATGTCGGACAGGTGGTGGACGAGCCCGACAAAGCTCAGCCCGTAACCGCGGGCGAACTTCAAGAACTTCTCCAGCAGCGCGGCGAGTTGGGGAACTCCAAGGATGTGCCACGCCTCTTCGCAGATGAGGATGCGCTTGCGCTGGGTGTAGCGGCGGCATCCCGACCCGGGGTTCGGCCCGAGCTCCCAGGCACCGGAGCCGGCGTCGACCACCACGCGTTGGTGCCGACTCGGCTCCGCCCCGCACTCGCACAGCGGTCGCAGCCAGACCTCTTCCAAAAACACGGCGACCACCGCGACGAGGATGGTCATGGCGACGCCGCCCGACGGGACTTTCGTCAGGTCGAAGACGATCATGTCGGCGTTGAGGTCCACACCGAGGCTGGTGGGTCCGTCGAGCATCCCGGTCAGGTCGCCGGTCGTGTCATCCTCGCTCCCGCACAGCCGGTCCAGGACGTAGGACGCTTCCAGGCCGTCACCGAGGAGTTCGTCCCGCGTCCGCTGCTTGGCCGAAGCGTCGGACTCCTCCGGCGCCCGGAGCGCTGCGGCAACGTCGGCCAGGACCGGGATTCGGTCCAGGTCACCGGCCCGCTGGTGGGCTCGCCGGATCGCGATGCGCAAGGCGGAGCCGGCGAACTCGTCCAGCGGCCTACCGAGGCCGAGTTCAACGATCGTCCGGACCAGCTCGACCTGCCGCTTGCCCGCGATGGCGGGGTCCATCGGGTTGATGCAGGAGGCGCCCGGCCCGCCGCCGGGGCTGAACTTCACCGGGGACTTGCCGGTCAGCGAGCGGCCGAGCGCGGCCCACTCGCCTTCCTCGCGCTCCTTCTGTTCCTTCGTGTCGAGGATGACCACTTGCCGTCCGAGGCGGATCTGCCGGGCGGCGTAGGTCTTGGCGAACGCGGACTTCCCCCGCCCCGTGTCGCCCATCACGATCATGTTCCCGCCGGGGAGGCCGTCGCCGAACGCGCTGAAAGGGCAGTAGATGAACGCCTTCCCGGAGTAGAGCTCACGGCCGATGATCGCGCCCGCGCTGCCCAGGGTCGGCGGTGCGACAGGCAGATACAGGGCCTGGCTGGTGGTCGTCTCCGTGTATAGCGGTCGGCGGACCGTCTCGTACATCGGGGAGAGGGGGGAGAAGTCGAGCAGGTCAGTCACTTGATGCCTCCGGCGAAGGGCAGGGTCGTGGCGAAGGCACGGGCGTGTTCGAGGTCGAGCCATTCGATCCGCAGGTGAGCGTTGCGGGCACGGGAAGCGGTCGTCCGCTTGGTGCGCTCCAGCTCTTCGGCGCTCCGGGCGGAGATCGTGATGTAGCCGACGACAGCGGCGCCGGCCGCACCCGAGGAGGCCAGGGCCATGCCGCGCGAGCCGGTGGCACTCGCGGCGATCTGGTCGCGAGGATCGATGTTCTTGCCGCGCTGGCGGTCCCGGTTCATCTCCGCCTGGTTGTTTGTGTCCTCCGCGAGCATCCGCTCCACGGCCTTGTCGTTCGGTTCGAGCTGCTGCGTGATGGAGATGGTGCGGATCACATCGGGCATCCCGATCAGCAGGGGCGAGAGGAAGTCCGGGCCGACTGGCGTGGTGGGCCAGGAGACCACGGCGGCCGTGGCGTGGAACCAGCTGGTGGTGGAGCCTGCGGCGCGGGTGGCCACGTGCGCTCCGTGGCGGACGTCGACGTTGCGGGGGAAGGCGTGGGCCTGCTGGATTTCGGTGTCCCAGATGGCGTGGTCAGGGTCGTACGAGTTGCGGATGAAGGCCGTCAGCCGGCCCTCGTCCAGAGGCGCCACCACGGACAGGTCGGCGTCCTCCGCGCGGGACCACAGCTCTTCCAGGTACGCGGCCATCGCAGCGGCCACCCCGTCGTCACCCGATCCGCGGGTGGAGCCCTCGGCGGCCAGGTCCCGGGTGAACTTCGCGTGGATGGTGATGTAGTACCGGTGCTCCTCGGCGCTGGTCGACACCGCGTTGGCCAGCACGTCGTACGAGTCCTTGAGCCACTGCGGGGCGTTGGCCGTCGCTGCCGACTCGTCGCGCTGCGAGACGAACCGCTGGTGGGCGTACGGGTCAGACTTCATCTGCCGGGCGAGGACCTGAACACGCTTCACCGGGTGCTCCTCAACGTTGCCGAAGGCATCCAGCAGCTCACCCCAGCGCTCCAGCGCGACAACCTGCTCAGCTACGTCCTTGCCACCGAGACCGGGTGAGGCGACCTCCAGCGCGGCCGTGACACAGCCGGCCTCCGGCTGGAGAACGACGACGGCCTTCTGCCCGCGGACCGTGACCGGAACCCACGTCATGCCCGCGATGCCCTCGGGCTCCGCCAGGGCGGCATCCGGCGGCGTGCCGTCGCGGCGCACGCCCTCCTCGATGGCAGGTGACACCCAGACGCCGCCTGTACGGGCAAGTGCCTTGCGGTGGTAGCGGTTGATCCGCCACCAGCGGTAGAGGGTCCGCCGCTGGGACGTGCCCTTCGGCCGGTACGGCGCGTACACGATGACCAGGGCGAGCAGGATCGGCAGGACGAGGCCCGTCGCCGCGAGGGCCGTCACCTTGTTGAAGAGGAGGCCGAGAAGGATGCCGGTTCCGGCACCGGCGCCGAGGACGACCTGTTCGCCGAGGTTGCGGCGGCCAACCAGCCCGGTGGGGCGGTGCTTTCCGAACTGATACGTACGAGTCGACATGTGTCACTGGTCCTTGCGGGGGGTCGGTCGACCGGATGTCTGGCCGCCTGTCGGCCGCGCCGGTGGCGTGGGTGTGACGGAGGGACCGGTCCCCGAGGTGGTGCTTGACGGGGGAGGTGAGGAAGGCGCCACGGGACGCGGCATCGGAGACGGTGCCGCCGCGGCGGGAGCCGGCGGCGAGATCGGCCGTGCGGTGCTGGGCGTCGAGCCGGTGGCGGCGGGACGGGCAGGCGCGGCGGTGCTGGGTGTCGAGCCGGTGGCGGCGGGACGGGCAGGCGCGGCGGTGCTGGGTGTCGAGCCGGTGGCGGCGGGACGAGCGGGCGCGGCGGTGCTGTTGGCCAAGGGCCGGTCCGGGGCTGAGCCGACGACTGGGTTGGAGGTCGTTCCCTCCGGGTTGGCCGTGGCCGGAGCGCCGGAAGTGGCGTGGTCGTTGGCCGAGGACCAGTCCGGGGCTGAGCCGACGACTGGGTTGGAGGTCGTTCCCTCCGGGTTGGCCGTGGCCGGAGCGTCCGGGGCTCCGGACTCCTGCTGACCCGGGGTCTGGGCCGAGCTGTCGTTATTCGCGGCGCCAGGTCCCTGCATTCCCGGCGAGCTGGTGGCCTTGTTCTTCGCCATGTCCAGGCCGGCCTTGGCCACGGCCGCCCCAACGGCGACCGGTCCGCCAGCAGCAGCGGTTCCGCCGCCCATCTTGGCTCCGGCCGCCTTGGCGCCTGCGGACTTCCCGCCGCCGACCACGGCGTCCTGCACCCGGGAGTTGATCGCCCGGTTGGCGTGTTGGCCGGGCCCGTCGATCGCGGCTGCCGGCCCCGAGGACTGGGCGGCCTTCCGATCGTGGTGGAGCTGGGCCATCTCGTCGCCGAAGGCGGGCACCCACCTGTAGAGCGTGGCGCTTGCGAAGACGGCAAGCAGGAGGATCAGCGCCCCAACCAGCGTCTTGGAGACCACGTCGGACATGCTGCCCGAGGTGTCGCTGAGGACCGCCCCGCCGAGGCCGAGCAGAGCGAAGAGCACTGGCTTGCTCAGGCCGATGGCGAAGATGCCGCCGAACCACTTCTTGCTCTTGCCCCACAGGTCACGGTCAACGAGCCCCGCGTTCACGAGCGGGCCGAGCGCGACGGCTACGTAGATTGCAGCGCTGCGGATCAGCAACTCGATCCACATCAGCAGCGCGCCGAGCATCATGATGAGGTTGACGACCAGTAGCTGCCCCACGCCCTCCGTGGGGTTCGACGCCATCGCCGTGAGGAGGTTCGCCAGGAACGGCTTGAAGTTCGATGTCGCGTAGGGCTCGAAGATGGCCGTGACTTCGTCGATGGCCTTCATCAGCAGCGCAAGCGCGCCTGGCGTCATCGCATTGACTACGAACTGGAGGAGCAGGAAGCCGACTGCCTCGGAGACCGCTGTGGTCACTGGTACCCCGCGGATAGCTCGCTTGGCGACGGCGATCAACCAGAGCGCGACGGTCAGCAGGCTGCTGGCCGCAAAGATGATCGCGTACTGCTGCAGGAAGCCGGCTGAGGTGAGGTCGAGCTTTGTCGTGTTCTGGATCAGATCCAGCATCTGCTGGAGGAACCAGATGTTGGCCTCGGTCAGCTTCTGGAGCAGGAACCCCAGCGGGTCCTTGACGAAGTCGATCGCGGCCTTCGTCTCGCAGACGAGCGGGATGTAGCAGAAGATGGAGTCCGCGTTCGCGGCCGGGATGAAGAAGAACCCGATGGCCATATTGACCATAGCGATCGTCTGGAGCCGGCGCCGCCAGCGGCTGGGAGCGCTCCGTTCGAGCCTCAGCAGGCCGGGGGCATCGTCACGCAGTCGCAGGCGCATTGCTGGCACCCCCCACGTCCGCGAAGCTGTCGGCGGAGTCCGCCTCCTGCATGACAGGCGGGGACGGCACGAGCGGCCCCGACGGCGTGACGGCCGTCGTCTTCCACGTGCCGTCGACCCAGGCCAGATCCACGGTCATCCGGAGGAAGGCGATCTGCGGGCGCTGGGTCTCGTCCTTGCCCGCGACCCCGCCGACCGACGCCGTCCACAGTTCGATGCTCGCGGCCTGGTCGGAGCAGGAGATGGTGCGGGCTGCCAGGGCCGCCGTCCGCGTGATCAGTTCGCTGCCGTCGGCCGTCTTGCCGTCCGTACCGACCCCTCGGTTGGCCGAGACCAGCCGGGCCGTCGAGTCCGCGTCCGAGGTGACCGAGGCCAGCACGCTCGGTGCAGCCGTTGCCGCCAGCATCCGGTGCCGCCAGTCGGCATCGGTGAAGAACCGCGGGTCGCCGTAGAGCATGACCGCACTGACAGCAGCAGCGCGGGCCCCCTGCTCGCTCCTCTCGTACGGTGCGGGGAAACCGCCCTGCCCGGTGGCGCCGGTCACGACGGGATCTCCCGCAGCGGCCGGCACGTAGTTGACGAAGTCGCCAGGGACGTTGGACGCCTGCCGCACGTCGATCGGGGCGAACAACCCCGAAGTGGTCGAACTGTCGCGGAGCTTCCAGTCGTTGGACTCCCAGACCAGAGTGACCGTCACCGACTGGTACCCAACGCTCGGCGTCGCGTGCCCGGCCGCGCTTCCGCGGACCGTCGTCGTCCACAACCGGACCATGGCCCCCCGGTCGTCGTATCCCAGGACCCGGGCGGACAGAACTCCGGTGCGGGCGATGGCCTGTTCGACGGAAAACGTGGGGTTGTCGCCCTGTAGCGCTCCGATGGCTTGAGCGGCGGACAGGTCGGCCTTCTTCTCCGCCGCGTCGGCGGTGCCCTGAGCAGCCATGGCCGACACGGCCCGGTCCCGGTCGTACGGGTTCGCGAGGAAGTCGGCGCTTCCGCTGACCACGGTGTAGTTCGCCGCTGCTGCCTTCGCGCCGTCCTGGGTGTGCGGGTAGCCCACCGGCACGCCGCTCACCGTCTGACCGCGCTCCGCGCTCGCCCGCAAGGTCGGTCGGGCGGCTGACGCGGCCGAGGCAGAGGGTGCGGAGGGGGAGCCAGTCGCGAGGCTGACGATCACCCCGGCGACGGTGACGGCTGCGGCCCCACCGGCGGCGACGCTCCAGAGCCTCGCGGACGGCCGAGGCGGTCCGGCCGCCGCAGAAGAATCGTTTCGCCTTACGGATCGGGAGGCCATGGGTCACACACCCATGCCGTACGTGATGCCGAAGATGGTGCCGAAGCTGGCGACGAGGAAGACGACGGTCAGGCCGCCGACCATCATGCCCTTGCCGCGCGAGCTTTCCATCGTGCTGTGGCCCTCGCCGAACCAGCCCTTGCTCTTGCCTACACCCGCGAGGAACGCCCCGGCGCCGATGACGAGAACAACAGCGGCAAGCACGCCGAGGATCACCTTGGCCGTACCGCCGAGCTTCGAGAACGGGCCCCAGTCCGGGGTCACCCCGGATACGATGTCAGCACCTCCAGCGAGCAAGGTGTGCAGGGAGGGGTCGGTCGCAGCAGACAGCAGAGTGTGCATTTCAGATCCTTAGTCCGTTAAGAGTTATTTGCGGTGATTTAGCTGATATGCCGCATTGCGACGATGGTGTTGATCGGGCCCGCAGAGCCGGTCCACTGGGCGAGCGGAGTGATCCGTACGACCGCTCCCGTGTGCGGCGCCTCGATGACCTGGCCGTCGCCGATGTACATAGCGACATGCCCAGGAGCCGCAGCGCTGCCGTCCGATCCTGGGGTGAACAGCAGGTCACCCGGGGCGAGTTGAGAGACGCTGGCCACGGCTGTGCCGGAATTGACCTGGTCGTAGGTCGTTCGGGGGAGGTTCACGCCGGCCGAGGCCCAGGCCATCTTGGTGAGTGAGGAGCAGTCGCAGCCGTCCGAACCCGCGTACGGCGAGACGCAGTTGCCGCCCCACTGGTACCAGGTCCCCAAGGCCGTCTTCGCTGCGGCCACCGCCCGAGCGGCGCCGTCACTGCCAGGGACGCCCGGCTGGATGGCGTCCGCCCACTTCGCGGCCAGGTCCCGGATGTTCTTCACGTAGTCCCGGGTCTCGGCGTACGGGGGAATGCCGCCAAACTTGATCACGGCACCACTGCCCGCGTTGTACGCCGCGAGCATGTTCTCCGTGGGATCCCCTGGCACGCCCTTGACTTCGTTGGCAAGGACGCAGTCGTACTTGGCTTGCGCCGCGACGGCGTCGGCCGGGTTGAAGACATCCTTGACTCCGTCGCCGTCCCCGTCCGCGCCGTACTGGGCCCAGGTGGATGGCATGAACTGCGCGATGCCTTCTGCTCCAACCGGCGACACGGCCTTGGGGTCGAAGCTGGACTCGGTGTAGAGCTGGGCCGCCAGGAGCGATGCCGTGACCTGCGGGCACTCGCCAGCGTGCTTATTGACGAGGTCGCGGACCCAGCCGGGAACGGGAGCGTCGGTGGCGATGCCACCGCCTGGGCCGGTCTCCTTGGCGGAGGCGGTGTCGGCCCCGCCGAACGTGGTCAGCAGTGTGATCCCCGAGACGGTCAGCGCCGCGACGAATCCCACGCCTGCTTGTGCGCCCTTGTTCATCGAGCCTCGTCACGCCCAGGGCAGCGCGGTGACGCGCCAGCCCTGGGAGGTCTGCCCCAGACGGAGGGCGAGCTGTTCGCTGCTGCGCTGTTCCGGCCCGGATTGCGGGGTGGTGGTGAGGGTGTAGTTCACGCGAATCAGAGCGGAGGTCTGCGTCGGGCCCGGAGCGCCGTCCGGAATTGCGGCAGAGGTGATCTCGACCGTCTGGACGGCCTGTTCGGCGCGCAGCTTGGCCCACGCGGCATCCTGGCTCGGCCGCTTCTGGCTCAGGATGTCCACCAGCTCACCGGCCGCGAACTTGGCTGCCCGGCCGCCAGCATCGGCGTAGGAGCCGTCCTTGCCGTCGCGAGCATCGTGCTCGACGTAGGCCGTGGTGAACGCCCGTGCTGTCACCTCGGCGTCCCCCGGCAGAGCTGTGCCCGGAGTCGCGGCCGGGCCTGCTGCGACAGCGGGAGCGTTCGACTCGGTGCTGTTCGCCGACACCGAGTGCGGCTGCGCGGTCGCGGCGCTGGAAGGGCTCGTCGGCGAGCTGGAGCAGCCGGCCGTGAGTACGGCCAGGGCCCCGACGCCGCCCATAGTGGCTGATATGCGTATGAAACGGATGGATCGAGGCATGCGGGAACCACAACCTTGGTGCGAAAGGGGATTTCGAGAGATCGGGGGTTGCGGCCCCAAAGAGAGGGGGCCGCAGCCCCCTTCGCGGAGGGAGAGAATTCCTCTGCGGTCTTTACCGGCGCTTCGCCAGAGAATTCGGGCCTTCGTTCGGCCCCGATGCCGAGCCCCATGTTCCCTCAGCTCATGGCATGGTTAAAAAGGGGCGGGCATGCGGATGACGCAATCACTCATATCAAGGCAATCATCCCCTTCTCGGAAAAGGTGAGCCCAGGCAAGAAGGCTCCATTTGGCCGGATCTGCCTTGTGGCGTTGGCCGTGCCCAAATCCTCGCAGAGGTCCGCGGACAACTCGAATCAGCAAAAAAGCCGGAACCTAATTCCTGGAATTAGGTTCCGGCTTCTTCCGCGAAAGGCTATTTCACGCGGTTTGGCGAAGGTGCTCGATCGCTACACCGAGCCAGGCGGCTGCGGGGCCGGTGATGAGCACCGGGGCGCACACGGCGTAGGAGAGTACGAGTTCGGCGGGGCCTGTCGTGACGGCCGTCAGGAGGGAGTGGTCGAACGGCAGCCAGTCCGGCGAACCGGACGGCCTGAGTCGCACTCCGGCGGAGGTCAAGACCAGCCGGGCCGGTGTGTGGTCGCGCCACTGCGGCTCGGCGGCAGCCTCCGCCTCTCGGCGCCGCCGGGCGTCGAGAGGGTTGGCTACCCACTGCTGGCCGAACGTCGGGTGGGTCTCGAAGTACCCGGTCGAGCGTCGGTGCTCGACCTCGGTCCCGTAGAACCGGGCGGCCGAACACCACACGTCCGCAAGGGCGACCTCACCCTCAGCCAGAGGGAAGTCCGCCATCGGGACCGGCGTCAACGGGCCGCCGTTCTGGAGGTGAAGCGCGAGCGCGGACGCTGCTTGCACGCCATCGGGACGGACGGCGTCCTCGGCCTGGTTCTGCCGGCGTCGCCACATGGTCTTTCCTTCCTGGTCAACAGGGTTGTGCGCGGTCGCTGCGGTGGGAGGCCGCAGCGACCGCGTGGCACCAATGAGATGAGATCACCAGATGGTGCTGGAGGCACCGGCGGGGGCTTCCGCGCGCCGGTCCTCTTCGTCCTTCAGCCGGGCCAGCAGGATGCCAAGGCGGTCATTGCTGATCGGCAGCCGAGCGCGGACCGCTTCCTGGATCGCGTCACGGCTGATCCGTCCCGCCTGGCGGGAAGCGGCCCGCGCGACCGGCAGCAGGTCGTGAAGCCACTCGTCGTCGGCCTCCCGATCCTGCGGGAGTTCGACGTCGTCCGGGACGGACGGCTCTTCGTCGTCCGCGTGGGTGCGGACCGCCTCCGGCGCCGGCGCCTCGGCCGCAGCCAGAGGCGGCAGCGCCTCCCGGTCCTGTGGGGCCCAGGCGCCGTTCGGGACGGGCAGCTCCTCGCCGTCCGTGCGGACGCGGACCGCCTCCGAGACCGGCGCTTCGGCCGCACCCGCAGACTGAGGTAGCGCCTCGCGGTCCGCAGGGGCGGTGGCGAGGTTGTCCACCTGGTCCTGCTCCTCGCCCGCAGGGCCCGCCGCTGCGGACGGGCGCACGCCTGAACCGTCCGGGGCAGGCTCGCTGTGCTGATAGCTGCCGCTTTTCCGCAGGTCAACGGTCGTACGAGTGGCGCTGACTGCCGGGGACGGTGGGGCTGCGACGCCGGTTGTCTCGGTCGTCGACGCGGCCTCCGCCGGGTGAGACTCCGGCGTTGTCGTGGTGCTGGCGGGTGGCGGAGCGTCTTGGCGGACCAGTCCGGGACCACCCTCCGTGCGGTCCGGGACGGACAATTCGGCGGTCCGCGCCATCAGGATGTACAGGTGCACGGAGCCCGCCAGCGCCAGCGGCGCGAGCATCGACAGCACCGCGACGACGGTGTCTGTGAGGTGCAGCGGGGACTGCGCGGACTGCGGACCGCGATTCAGCGTGATCGCGTGTAGGGCGTTCGCGCCCAGGCTCGCTGCGGTCGCCGAGAGGAAGAGGAACCAGGTGTACAGCCGCGCGAAGAACGGCCGGTGGCGAAGGAGGAGGATCGCCCGGACGCCGTACGCGATGAAGCCGTCGATGAACACGGGGAATAGGTAGCTCAGGCTCTCCCGTGCGTGGATCGCGATGGCGATCTGCCTGAGCGCGTCGTAAGAGAACGCGAAGCCGGCCGCGCCGAGCAGGGTGACCGCCGCGCGGTCCCAGCCGGTCATGCCTTGCAGGGAGACCGCGTTCCGCGGCTCTGCGTCCGTCTGCTCTATGTGTACGTGCGACATCAGAGGTTGCCTCCGTCGCGCGGGGCGATGAACGGCCAGGCCGGAGTCTGGGAGAGCAGCTGTCCGAGCTGTTCCAGGGATGCCACCTCGTGCAGGTGCTGGCTGGGGCAGCTGGTGCACGACACCCGCAGCGTGATGCGCTCGGTGCCGCCGTGGTCGGAGTAGTAGAGCTCCAACTGCTGGCCGCCGACGGTGTCGAGCGAGGCGAACGCCTGGAGGTGTTCCTCGAAGGACAGGAGGCCAATGGTCTCCCAGCCGAGCGAGGTTGCCTCGTCGCCGAGGAGCTGGCGTGCGTACCGCGCCGCCGCCTCGATGGACCTTGGGCCCCAGGCGCGGAAGGCGTCTTCCCGAGCGGCAGTGCGCCGCTTCTCGCCGACCGTGAGGTGTTCGGCCGCAGCGACCATGATCGGGTGGTTCATCGGGAGCCTTCCAGGAAGTAGCAGGTGGAGATTGTGTTGCTGTCGTTGGCGAGTCGAAGGAGGACGTCCGCGTGGCACGGCGCATCCAGAGGGCAGGTGCACATGAGGTCCCGGCCGCGAAGTGCATGGGCGAAGCGGTCGGCGTAGCAGTGACCTACCGGACCCCGCAGCATGGCTGCGAAGAGGTCCACCACCTCCGCCGCGTCCATCGGCGCTCCGACCAGCGATGGGCCGCGCTCCCCTGCCGTGAACGGGTTCGCGTACTTGCTGCGCGGCCCGACATACACACAGGCTGTGGACAGCCCGGCGGCGTCTGGGGCCGCTCCGCAGAGACGAACGGGCATCAGGCCGCCCTCCCGCCGCGCCGACGGTCAGCGCCGATCATCGGCACGAGGCTGGTCACCATCTCGGCAAGCCGACTTGCCACCCGGGCTCCGACGAAGTCGGTCAGGTCCGGCCCGTTCTCGTCCCGGGCGGGAAGGTTCGAGGTGATGACGGTCGGCAAGCAGTGGTTGTACCTGTAGTTGACGAGCCTGTACGTCACCTCTTCGACCCACTCCGAAGCCTTCGCGGTGCCGAGGTCGTCCAGCAGCAGGTACTGCACTTCGCTCAGCCGTCGCAGCTCACGCTCCGCCGCGCCCATGACCTGGGAGGGCCGCAGCCTGCCGTACATGTCGGCGCTGTTCACGGTGATCACCTCGAACCGGTCTGGGCCGCCGGCCGCGATCCGCCGCAGTGCGCCGAAAGCTTCGTGGGTCTTGCCAGTCCCGGTCTGGCCGGTGAGGAGCAGTGCACCGGCGGCGGCGTTGTCGATGAGCGCGCGATCGGCCCAGGCGGTGACCTCCGGAAGGGTCGCGTCGGCGTCGCGATACCGGGGCGGCGTCGCCGCGCTCCAGCGGCTCAGCGCGTACTCGGCGCGGGCGCGGTGGTGCCACTGCTGGTCGCCCGGGCTCTCCTCCGGCGAGGTGTCGCCGATGTCTCCCGGCACGACCTGTAGCCCTCTCGCGGCGAGAATTCGTTCCATGGCCCGCAGGGATGCGGCGCTGGCCACGCGCTCTGGCTGGGCCATGATCAGAATCCGTTCTGGTAGGCGCTGGGTTGGGCGGTGTTCTGGAACGGAACCCAGGTCCCGGGCTGCCGTCGCAGCGGGACGACGTTGGTCTGAGCCGTTGCTTCCGGGGCCTGCGCCGGGAGGTCCGCCCAGATGCGAAGCAGGTAGCGGGCGGACAGCGGCGGGCGGTCGGCGTTCCAGCGCCGGGCGACCATCTCGACCAGCCTGCCGTGGCCCCAGCGGGCCGCAAGAGCTGTTACCCGGTCCCATTCCGCTTCGGTCAGTCGCCAGCCGACGATCATTCCGGCACCCGTCATCGCTGTTACCAGCTCTTTGGCGCCTGCTGGGACGTCGACCGAGTTCTGTCCGGCCGGAGATTCTCGGAGATTTGAACCAGGAAAGCTAGCTTGCTTTTTGGTGGTGGTAATACTCCCGTAGGGAGTATTACCACCACGCGTATGCGATGACGAAACTTCCGACTCGCCATGCAGAGACTTCCACCTTGGGGCCGTCGGAGAGGTCTTCCGGGAAGATGCTTCCGGGAACCTTGTTCCGGGTTGCGGCATCTCCGGGGGCGAAGTAGGAAGTTCTGTGCTCGGAACGGCCGGAGTGCCGGCAGCCTGGTCAATGAGGAGGATCGAGTAACTGTTGGGGTTGGAGGCGCCCCCGCCGCGCTCGCGGCTGAGTTCGCCGAGCGACGCCAGATCTCCGAGGCACGTCGATATCGAGCGGACCGTGAGCCCGGTAAGCCGGGAGATCTCTTCCAGGGTCAGGGATGCACGACCCTTCTCGTCGGCCTCACGGGCGAGCGCGAGCAGGACGAGCCGTGATCCCCTGCACGACTTGGACTCTGACCACACCAGGTCCGTGGCTATTTCACTCATCAGAAGTTCCCGTCGAATATCGCTATGCGCCGTGCCGGTGCGAGGCCGAATGACTCATCGTCTTCCGGGATATACCCGTTCTGATGCGGTTCCGGGGTGAGATAGAGTTCCCCGGCCGGAAGGTAGAAGTCGTGGGCGACCCGCCAGTCGGCTTGGTCGCCGAAATAGCTTCGGATTAGGCGGACCGCTCCCTCCTCCGCTTGACGGTCGCGGACAAGGCGGTGGAAGTCCGGCTCGAAGAAGTAGGTGTCGGCCCGATGCTCCGGGTAAATCCGGACCAGAACCGCAGTGGGTGCTATTTTCCGAAGCGCCTGCCCGAGGCTCTTGTGCGTTGAGGCTGTGAGTTCGTCTTGAGACATGGTGAGGCTCCCGGACCGCAAGGGCTTCATTGCGGGGAAGAATCGTTTCCTCGCCACCGATTAGGCGGCATCGGTGCTGTGCATCGGCATCGGCGCGGCCTGCTCCGGCCGGTGCTTCTGGCGATGGGTGCGCGCGAGCTTCAACAGGTAGTCGTGCGTGACCCCGAGCCCCCTTGCGACAGCGCCAGGGTCCATCGACAGGTCCTCCGCGAACCGGGCAACCACCTCGTCCCGCTCAGCCTTGCTCAGCGTCGCGGTCGAACCCTGTAGCGCTCGCCGGACAGCGGACTCGTTCACGCGCTGCTGCCAACTCGTGCGCAGGGCCGAACGCTCCGAGGCCAGGAGGCCGCCTCGAATTCCGAACTCTTCGTTATCCCGCAAGGACTCGACCAGGCATCGGGCGGCTGTCGCCAGCGGGCACGATGCGCACAGATTCAGCGGCTTGACCAGAGCAAGGCGCAGGCGTTTCGCGGTCTCCACCGGGTCTTCCTGTGGTCCGTCCCCGGTAGGAAAGAAGATTTCGGTGTCCTGGCCATCGCATTTGGCGTCTTCGGCCCAGTGTTTCCCACTGGCCTTCCTGGATTCCCCGACAAGTGGGTTCCAGTCGCCCTGCAAAGCCGATTGGGCAAGGTGAGATACGGTGGGCCGCTGCTGGCTGTGGCCAGCTACTTGGGATGAGGTTCCCCCGGGCATGGCAAGCATGCGATACTCCATGGTTGCTAGGAGCGCGTGCAGCGGCCTCTCGCCAAAGATGTCCCGCTGCCCGCGTAGTAGTGAATCGGCGCCCTTCGGGTGCGCTGCCCCGGCGTCCAGGAGTTGGTAGCTCCAGGACGCCGGTCTCATTTCTGGCCGTCGTTACGGCATCGACCCCCCTCTCGCGCCCCACGTCTAGGCCGGGAGCAGAATCCACGGGGCGGTTCGGGGCGCACTTCCGCCCCCGTCCACACCCCGCCTGACCAGCAGAGACGGACTTTGGTGCGTCCTGCTGTTGGAAGTAACGTACACCAAAGTACGCGTGATGGGGAGACTAAAGTGCACCCGACTCCCCTAGGGGTGCCGGCGGCGCACTAGAGTGTGTACATCGCCGCATCTATGGAGCATCGCCTTGGGAGTCTTCAAGCACAGACTGAACCACCTCTTCGCGACCGTCCCGAGCCCAGCCGGGAGGAAGTTCACGAACCAGGAGGTGGCCGACCTCACTGCGGCCTGGGCTGCCGAGTCTGGAGACGAGGGCGGGAGCATCAGCGCCAGCTTGATCCAGAAGCTCCGCGCCGGCACGAAGGACAACCCGACCACCTCGACCGTCAAGGCGCTAGCGGCGGTCTTCAAGGTGCGAGCGAGCTACTTCATTGACGACGAGGAGCCCGCCGCCGCCCCGGCTGAGAGCGATTCGCCGGTGGGCCGGCAGGACTTGGAGCGACTTATCAAGGACAAGGCCGTTCAGAATCTCGCCCTGCGGGCTGACGGCCTGTCTCCGGAGACCCTGTCGACCCTCGCAGGATTCATCGAGCGGGCCCGCTCCCTGGAAGGTCTCGACAACAATAAGGAATCCGATGGTTAAGTCTTTGACTATCGCCAGGCCATCTGATCTGTAGTCAGATCACGTTTCGATCACATGGTTCATTACCGTAAGTGATGAACCATCGTCCGGGCGTTGATCCAGCCCGTAGCTGCGCGAGTCGAACATAACGCTCCGCAGTCTCCCGGTTCGGAAGTTGCGCGGGTCACATTTGACGCATCTGCCGTTCACCTAAGCTCTTGGCTTGAATCCGGGGGAGCGGAAGGAAAGTTCAGAACGGGAAAAGGATCATGCGTAACTGGCGCAGACAGGGCGGCCAGGGTAGCGGAGCAAGCGGCGATTTCTCTGCTATCGCAGCCACCCTAGATATACCGGTCCCGTTCACCATCGAGAAGCTGTGCCAAAGCATAGCTTCGAGGCGTGGGCGACCTATTCACATCCACGCGATAGAGCACAAGGGCGCGTCCAACAAGCTGCCGTGCGGCGCCTGGATCGCCCTGGAGAATGCCGACCACATCTTCGTGGAAAACGCGACGAGCCCGCTGCATCGCTCCCACATCATCCTTCACGAGCTGTGCCACATGCTGCTCGGGCACTCGTGCCTGCCTACGGAAGAACACGAGGTGCCGGTCGAGTCCTCCGACCGGCGACGCAGTCTTGCAGAAGTCCTCTCCGTCGAGGAGTGGGCCGGCTTCCCGATCAATCGCATCGTCAGTCTTCTCGGTCGCACGAGCTACACGCACGCCGACGAAAAGGATGCCGAAGGACTCGCAGGCGTGCTTGCCCGGCGGATTCGCCAGTCAGAAGAGGCAGCCAAGCGCCCAACCGACCCTCTGTCGAGCCACCTCTTGAACGCCCTGACCGAGTAGACGACCATGATCGTAATCAATCTGAGCGTCTGCGCAGCCCTGTGGGCCATCACGGTCTGGCGGGCGCCGGGAGCCTGGCGGAACAAGGAAAAGCGTCCCTTGTGGGCGGCCTTCTTCGTGCTCGGCTTGGAGATGTGCTTCTCCTCAGATCCGGCCGCCCGGTGGCTGGACACGACTATCGGGGTCAACAGCCTCTCCGCGCTGTTCAAGCACGCTGCGGCAGTCAGCGCTGCGGCATTCGTCCTACACTTCCTGGCTGCTGCAATGGCCAGCTCCCGGCCGGCTGCTGCAACCGGGGTGCGACTGATGCGCGTTGGGGTCGTGGTCCCTGTGGTGACGCTGGCGGTGATGATCACGTTGTTCGTGATGGCCGAGCGTCCGCACGAGGCCGTTGACCTGCTGACCGCCTACCCAGACGACCCCTTGGTGCTGGCGTACGTCCTGGTCTGGACCACGTACTTCGGGTGGGCCATGCTGACCGCCTCGCGGCTCTCGTGGCAGTGGTCTCGAAGGCCAGGTCCGGCGCTCCTCCGCCGGGGTCTTGGCCTGATCTGCCTCGGTACGAGTATCGGCATCCTCTACACGGTGCACCGCGCCTCGATGCTGTTCTTTGCCCGGTTCGACGTGCACCCGGTGCCAGCGGCAGCGGACGCTGCGCTGAACGGTCTCCTGGCCCTCGTGCCGCTGCTGCTGATCTGCGCCGGGAGCACCATGCCGACCTACCCCAAGGTGCGGACTGCCGTCCTTCAGCACCGCGATCTGACCAAGCTCTACCGACTGTGGGACCACCTCAGCGAGGCTGCCCCTCAGATCCGATACGGCCGCAAGCGGCACAGGGTGCACGACGCCCTCGACGTCCGTGACGCCCGCGGCCGTCTGTACCGGCGCACCATCGAGATCCGCGACGCCATCCTCATCCTGAACGGCAGTGCGCCGATGTCCGTTCGGCTTCGGGCAGCGGACCACGTCGAGGACGCTGGACTCGTAGGCCCTGCGGCCACCACCGCTGCTGACGCCTGCTGGCTGCGGGCTTCCCGCGAGGCCCACACCGCCGGACTCGCCCGCGCAGGAAGCCCGGAGGCACCTGCCCAGGCCGGCAGCGACCTCGACACCGAGGCCCGCCTCCTCCTAGACCTGTCCGACGCCTACTTCTCAGACCTCGCTGTGACCTTCGCCCGACAGCACGTCGAGCGGCTTAGCACCGCCCGTTCCGCCCCATCAGGAGCTACACCGTGACCTTCTCACCGCCCGCACCGCCCGCCTTCTCGGACTGCACCCCGGCCCAGAAGACCGCCAAGATCATCACGGATGTCCTCGCTCCTGCCAACCTGGTCATCGTCCTCTTGCTGCTCGTCGGCTGGCACAGCACCCACTCCTGGGCAGGCGTCGGCTGGGGACTCCTGGCCGCGCTCTTCTGCGGCGTGATCCCCATCAGCATCGTGCTGCTTGGCGTCAAGCGCGGAGAACTCACCGACAAGCACATCCGGGTTCGGCGCCAGCGGGTCATCCCGATGGCCCTCAGCCTCATCTCGGTAGTCGTCGGCATCACCCTGCTCTACGTCCTGAACGCCCCGTCCGACGTCTCTGCACTCGTGGTCGCCATGCTCGTCGGACTCGTCTCCTCGCTGCTGGTCACCATCCGCTGGCAGATCTCGATCCACAACTCCGTGGCGGGCGGGACCGTCATGATCCTTCTGCTGGTCTTCGGCCCCTGGGCGCTTCCCGCCGTACTCGGCGCCATCGCCATCGGCTGGTCCCGGATCATCCTCAAGGCCCACACGATCGCGCAGATCCTTGCTGGCACGGCTCTGGGCGGCACTGCTGCCCTGACGTTCGTCCTTCTTCGATAGCGAGGGCCCACGGGTCTGCGCTCACCGGCTGAGGGCCTCGTGACCGCCGTCTCCGGCCGCACCCTCGGGGCCTATCTCCGGGGCCGTCGTGGTGAGGACTCCATGCGGCTCATTGCGGACGCACTTGCTTGATCCGGACCAGCCACGGACCAAGGCTGGTGTCGGATCAGGTTTCAGCAGGTCAGGCCATGTTTACGCGACGGCCTGTAAATCTGTCGCGCAAGCTACGCAGGTTCGAACCCTGCACCAGCCACAGGATAGAGAGACGGCCCCCGATCTGCGGAAACGCAGGTCGGGGGTTGTTTCGTTGTGCTTCCGCCGCGCGAGCGCTGGGTGGTGAGGAATCGGCGTCTGTCTCACGCTGCATCACCCGACCCAGAAGCAGGCACCGGCTGGGTGGCTGAGGGAGCGTCGGGTCACGGGCGTCGCAGTCTGGGGGCAGGTCGGGAAGCTTCTGCGATCCGTGCTGCCCTGGCGCGCGGGCTGGTCAGGTTAGCCCGCACTCCCTTGAACGGCAGGGGTGCCTGAACCAGTCGATATCCCGTTCGATTGCCCGCGCTGCGTGACTACGCTGTGGCTCTACGACAGTGGGGGAAGGGGTGGGTGTCATGACGGCGTGGGTGCTGGTGTGCGACCCGGCGAGGTTCCGGATCGATGATCTTCGGGCGGAGGGTGGTGAGTTGGACTCATGGACGGTCCAGCGCAACCTGACGGAGATGCGGACGGGTGATCCGTTCGCACTGTGGGTGAGTGGTCCAGGCGGGGGTGTCGTTGCGGTTGGTGAGCTCACGGGAGAGCCGTCTTGGGTCGATGGCGCGGGGGCGGACGATCAGTACTGGGATGAGCCGCCAGGGGCGCGGGATGTGGTGCCGCTGACGGTCGAGACGTGGCTGGAGTCTCCGATCTCGCGCGAGTGGTTCAGGGACAATGGCGCCTTTGTCGGAGCTGAGATCCTGTCCCAGTCTTTGGAGGGGAGCCCGCACCGCCTGACCGATGAGCAGTGGGAGGTACTGGCCGCCGAAGCTCAGCGGGTGGTGGCTACGAGGCCGGGGAGTGCGCTGTCGGTGGATGAGGACTGGCCCCTCGAACCCGGGGAAGAGATACGCCGAGTTGAGCTCCATGACCGCTACGGGGGTAGCCGGCAGGGAGGCATCAGTCCGTCGGTGCGGTCCAAGAACGTCCTGTTCTTCACTGACGCCAGCACCGGTGAGCAGCACGGCTACGACGACCTCTGGGAGTCCGACGACCACTTCCGGTATACCGGTGAGGGGCAGAACGGCGATCAGGTCTTCACCAAGGGCAATAAGGCCATCCGGGATCACCTTGAGGACGGTCGGCACCTTCGACTCTTCATCGGCAGTCGCGGCACGGTTCGCTATGCAGGTGAGTGGATCCTTGACCCCAGTGAGCCGCACTCGTGGGGGCGAGCCAAATCCACGAACGGCGGACCCGAGCGGAAGGTTATCCACTTCCACCTGATCCGAGTGGGAGCCGCGGTAACCGCTCCGGGTGTGCCCGTGGGTTGTGACTATCGGGTCGAGGACGAGACCACGGTGCCGGCGCCAGCTAAGCCGAGCGCCCCGGACCCCGAGCTGATGGGGCAGAACCTCAGCACGCACCGGCACCTTCAGAACGCGCTTGCCAGGCAGGTGCGAGCACGGGGCATGAAGCCGTTGTCGCCGACGCCCGCCGACCCTGCCTTTGATATCGCGTGGCACGACGGGGACACGTTGACGGTGACTGAGGTGAAGTCCTTGCGGCCCGAGAACGAATCGCATCAACTGCGGACTGGGATAGGGCAGTTGCTGGACTATATGGATCAGCTCAGTGCGCGGGCACCGCAGGTGCGCGGAGTGTTGTGGCTGGAGCGGACGCCGTTGGAGGAGCGCTGGTTGGGTATCTGCGAACGGGCCGGGGTGACGCTCGCGTGGCCGGGAGCAGACGCCGACGTCTGGGGGTAGCAAGCGCGCAGCCGTCAGAGGGCCGTTGGGATGGGCGATAGGGGCGTCAGGGAAGCGTCAGGGCCCTGGAGCCGCGCGTGACGGTCCCGTTTGCTGGGGTGAGGTGACCCAGAGGGAGAAGGGGTGGGCGTGGTGGAGCGGCGGCGGGTCGTGGTGGGGGTGAGCGGGTCGCTGGGGAGTCTGGCGGCGTTGCACCGGGGGGTGGGGGAGGCTCGGCGGAGCGGGGCGGAGGTGCTCGCGGTGCTGGTCTGGATGCCGCCGGGTGGGGAGTACAGCTTCCGCCGCGCGCCCTGCCCGCCGCTGATGTCGGCCTTCCGGGAGGCCGCCGTGGAGCGACTGACGACGGCGCTGACGGAGGCGTTCCCGGCCGGGTTGGCGGACGTGCCGCTGCGCGCGGTCGCGGTGCGCGGGGAGCCGGGGGCGGCGCTGGTCGCGGCGGCGGACGGGCCGGATGACGTGTTGATCGTGGGTGCGGGGGAGCGGCGCTGGTGGCGACGGCTGGGTCCGTCGGTGAGCGGCTACTGCGTGCGGCGGGCCGAGTGCCCGGTGCTGGCGGTGCCCCGGCCGCTGCTGCAGCGTGAACTCGCGGTGATCCAGCGGCGCAACGCCTACCACCTGCCGCTGGAGCCCGTCGGCTGAGCCGGCTCAGCCGACCTGCACCGTGACGGTGTAGCTCTGCTGGCCGGGTGCGCACGGCTTGGCCTCGCCGCAGGAGGTGCGGGTGGCGGTCAGTTGGGCGCTGCCGGCCGTGCGGGCCTGAAAGGTGGTCAGCACGGTGCCGCAGCCGCCGCCCGGGTGGCAACTGGCGGGGGCCGGCGCGGTGGTGGCGCCGGTGGGCGCGAGCACCTGAGGCGCCGAACTGGTGAGCGGGGACCAGAAGGTGCTGTGCAGGGTGACCTGGACGGTGGCACCGACGGCGGCGTGGACGGTGCTGTGGTCGGCGTTGTCGTCGAGGCTGAGGACGACGGGGGTGCTGGCGGGGGTGCTGACGTGCTGGGTGCTACTGCCACAGGCCGTCAGGGCAAGGGGGAGGGCGAGGGCGAGCCCGATGAGCAGGTGGCGAGGGTGCGCAAGGTGAGCCATGTCGGTTCCTCCGTAAGACGGCTGCTTCGGACAGGGATCGGACGCACGAGGGGACGGTTCGGATCCCGCCACACACGAAAAGACCGGGGCGGGCCAGCTGGCCCGCCCCGGTCGTGGTGCTGGAAGACGCTGGAAGGTGCTACATCAGCCGACGTTCAGCGCAGCGTCGTCGAGGACGAAGCTGGTCTGGCCGTTGCCGCTCTCGCTGCCGGTGAACTTCAGCGTGACGCTCTGACCGGCGTAGGCCGACAGGTCGACGGTGTGCTGGGTGTAGCCGTTGGCCGCGTTCAGGTTCGAGAAGGTCTGCAGCGAGGTGCTGCCGGCCTGCAGGACCAGGGTGTCGTCAGCGGTCGAGTTGGTGTTGGCGGTGTCCACGTGCAGCCAGTAGGTGAAGGTGGCCTTGCAGCCGGCCGGGATCTTCACGGTCTGCGACACGGTGTCGGTGTGGACGCTGCCGTAGCCGTCCAGCCAGGCGTCGTAGCTGCCCGAGTGCGAGGGCTCGCTGCTCATGTCGCTGTTGATCACGCCGGAGGTCGCGGTCCACGGGGCCGCGCTGCCGGTCTCGAAGCCGCCGTTGCCGATCAGCTGCGCCGGGGTGCAGCTGCTGGAGGTGGTCACGGTGAAGCCGAAGGTCGCGGTGCCGGTGGCGCCGGTGGTGTCCTTGGCGGTGACGGTCACCGAGGAGGTGCCGGCGGCGGTCGGGGTGCCGGTGATCAGGCCCGAGGTGCTGATCGACAGGCCGGCCGGCAGGCCGGTGGCCGAGTAGGTCAGGCTCTGGCCCGAGGCGCTGTCAGTCGCCTTGACCTGCAGCGAGACGGCGGTGCCGACGGTGCCGCTCTGCGCGCCGGGGCTGGTCACCGTGACGGTGTTGCCGCCGGTCGAGCCGCCGCCGTTCACGATCGGGTGCGAGATGGAGCAGGCGTTGGTGTCGTTGGACCAGCTGGCCTGCTCGGCGAAGGTGCCGGTGGCGAAGCTGACCATGGCGGCGCCGCCGGCGGTGCCGGGCTTCAGCCAGGCGCACTCGTCGGAGTTCTCCTGGCCGTTGTAGGTGGCGTCACCGGTGTGGTTGGTCCAGCCGCCGGCCGGGTTCTGGTCCGACATCATCTCGTGCCACTCGTGGCCGAGGGTCATCGTGTAACCGTCGAGGGTGCCGGGCGAGTTGACGAAGCCCACGCCGCAGTTGGCGCCCTGGTCGATGTTGTACGGCTGGTTGCTGAACGCGATGTCGCCGTAGGGCGAGGACGCCGCGCCACCGGTCAGGGTGGTGTCGCCGTTCCAGTCGTGCCAGGCGCAGTACCCGGTGTTCGGGTCCTGGTAGTTGTCCGGGTCGGTGCCGTGCGGCGACAGCACGATGTAGTACGCGTCGCGGTTCGCGGCGGCCGTGGTGTTGCCGAAGTGGCCGGCGGCCTTGATGGCCTCCTGGGCCAGCTGGTTGCCGGTCGCGGCGCTCGGCGAGGCGGCCGAGTTGTCGTAGTAGACACCGGAGAGCACGCCACCGGCCTGGTACGGGATGAAGTTGGCGTTCGAGGGGCAGCTGGTGGCGCCGGAGGCCACGTTCGGGCCGTCGCACCACTGCGTCAGGTCGGCCGACCACAGCTCGTTGTTGGTGCCGATGCCCTTGAACATCTGCTGGGTGGCGCCCGCGGCGCCGGCCGAGTCGCCGGAGAACTTCGCGTTCCCGTTGCTGTCGGTGGTCTGAGAACCCCACTGCGAGCCGTAGAACACCAAGTAGACCTTGGAGTGGCCGCTCTGGACGCCGATGCCGTCCACGCCGCCGCCGTACGACAGCGTCTCCGCGCCGGTCGCGGCCGCCGAAGCCTGGTTCGCGATGGTGGCCCGGCGCTTGGCCTCGTACTGCTGGATGCCCGGGAGCTTGCTGGCGTTGATCGAGGAGCTGAACGGGTTGAACTCGTTCTTGATGGCGGAGCCGGCCAGGGCAGCGTTGTGGTGGGCCTGGCCCGAGACGGCCGGGACGGCGCCGTTGGCCGCGTTGCTGCTGGCCATGGCCGGGGCGGCCGCGGCGGTCAGACCGGCGGTGGCCAGGGCCAGTGAAGCGAGACCGGCGAGGGCGCTGTACCGCGCGGACCGGGTGGTGGGGGAAAGACCCATGTGGAGGGTTGCCTCTCTCATGCCGATCGGCTCACCGCCTCTTGGGCGGCTGGGCGATCTGTTGCGTGGACAGGAGCCGACGGCATTCCTCGGCCACGCACCGGCTCGGGGCGGCCGACCGGAATGCGGCGGCGGTCGCCGGAATTCGACACGAATTCCGCTCGAGCGCTGCCGGAAATGCCGGAAAAGCCGAAAAAGAACTGCCACCGATCTGGTACGGACCAAGGGAACTGATGGAGAGTCACCTTGTGGGGGGTGGTCCGCCGTCTGCCGGGCTGAAGCCAACCAGAGCTGATGAACGCGGGTCAACGGATTCGGTGGGGCAGTTCGTTCAATTAGATATTCCACTGAATACAGTGAATAGAAAGACGGCAGGTGGGCGCTGGTTTACGCGGGTAGCCGCTTGATCAAACTGTGACCCCTGACACTGAGTCAGCGCGGGCCCGACATCGAGTCAGGGGACGTCAACGGAGTGTCAGAATCACTGAAAGTACCGTTAGGAACGCGTATAGAACACGGATGGTTCGCCGCCGCTCCGGGGACGATGCGTAACGCAGCCGAGCACACAGGAGCCAGCCGATGTCCGTCACTCCAGACGCCGTTCAGGCCGAACCCCCGCATACCGGGGCGGTCGAGCCGGGCGCCCACGACGCCGATGCCCACGACGCCGACGCCCACGACGCCGATGCCCACGACGCCGACATCCACGAGGCCGCCGACCGCGCCCACGACCGGGACAAGCTGACCGCCCTCGGCGGTCTGGCCGCGCTCTCGCTGGACGCGATGGCCTCGGTCGCGTACGGGCCCGAGTCGATCGTCCTGGTGCTCGCCGCGGCCGGCAGCTACGGCCTCGGTTTCACGCTGCCGGTCACCGCCGCCATCGCGCTGCTGCTCGCGGTGCTCACCGCCTCCTACCGTCAGGTGATCGCGGCCTTCCCGGACGGCGGCGGCTCGTACGCGGTGGCCAAGACCCACCTGGGCCGGCGCACCGCGCTGACCGCCGCGGCCTCGCTGGTGATCGACTACATCCTCAACGTCGCCGTATCGGTCACCGCCGGCGTGGCCGCGCTCACCTCCGCCTTCCCTTCGCTCTACCCGGACCGGGTCTGGCTCTGCCTGGGCGTGCTGGTCCTGGTCACGGCGGTGAACCTGCGCGGCATCGCCGAGTCGGCCCGCTGGTTCATGCTGCCGACCGCGGTCTTCGTGCTCTCGATCATGGCGATCATCCTGATCGGCCTGTTCCGCTCGACCCCGGCCAGCACCGCGGCCGCCGCCGGGCACGCCTCCGCGCTGGCCGCCAACGCGACCTCGGTGGGCGCGCTGCTGCTGCTCAAGGCCTTCGCCTCCGGCTGCTCGGCGCTGACCGGCGTCGAGGCGGTGGCCAACGCGGTGCCCTCGTTCCGGGCTCCCCGGGTCAAGCGGGCCCAGCACACCGAGGTGGCCCTCGGCGCCGTGCTCGGCGTGATGCTGATCGGTCTGGCCGTGCTGATCGGCCGCTTCCACCTGCAGCCGGTGGCGGGTGTCACCGTGCTGGCCCAGCTGGCCGACGCCTCGCTCGGCCACGGATTCGGCTTCTACGTGGTCCAGTTCGCCACCGTGATCCTGCTGGCGCTGGCCGCCAACACCTCGTTCGGCGGCCTGCCGGTGCTGATGCGCCTGCTGGCCCGGGACAACCACCTGCCGCACGTCTTCGCGCTGCGTGCCGACCACCAGGTGCACCGGCACGGCGTGCTCTTCCTGGCCGTGGTCTCGGCCGGCCTGCTGGTGGCCTCCGGCGGGGACGTGAACAGCCTGGTGCCGCTCTTCTCGATCGGCGTCTTCGTCGGCTTCACCATCTGCCAGATCGGCATGGTCAAGCACTGGTGGCTGTGCCGCTGTCCCGGGTGGCGCGGCAAGGCGGCGCTGAACGGCTTCGGCGCGCTGCTGACCGGCGTCGCCACCCTGGTGGTCACCGGGACCAAGTTCACCGAGGGCGCCTGGGGCATCGTGGTCGCGCTGCCGCTGCTGGTGCTGCTCTTCGAGCTGGTGCACCGGGCGTACGCGCGGATCGGCGAGCGGCTGGAGCTGGGCCGGATCCCGGGGCCGCTGACCCCGCAGCGCTCGCTGGTCGTGGTACCCGTCCACTCGCTCACCCGGATGACCCGGGAAGCGCTCTCCGCCGCCCTCTCGCTCGGCGACGAGGTGCTCGCGGTGACCGTGGTGCCCACGGAGCCGGACGCCGAGGACCGGCAGTCGGCCGAGGCGCTGCGCCGGGACTGGGAGCTGTGGCAGCCGGGCGTGCCGCTGGTCGAGGTGCGGGACGCGCACCGGCGGCTCGGCCGGCCGCTGGTCGGCTTCGTCAACGGGCTGGCCGAGCAGCCGCGCGCCGAGGACGGCGGATTCGACCGGATCACGGTGCTGATCGCCGAGGTCGAACCGGTGCACTTCTGGCAGCGGGCGCTGCAGAACCAGCGCGGGGTGCTGATGGACCGGGCGCTGCGCCGCGGCACCGACGCGGTGGTCTGCCGGCTGCGGCTGCGGATGTAGCGCGAGGGTCGGCGAGGCAGCGAAGCCGGGACGGGTCGGGAGACCGCCGGCCCCGCGAGTCGCCCGTGGCCGATACGCAGCGGACGCATACGCTCACGCTGTGTTCAACCTGCCCCAGGCGCTCAAACGCCTCGTGATCGGTAAGGCCATGCGCAGCGAGGAGCTGGGCGAGACCCTGCTGCCCAAGCGGGTGGCACTGCCGATCTTCGCGTCCGACCCGCTCTCCTCGGTGGCCTACGCGACCGAGGAGATCCTGCTGGTGCTCACGGTCGGCGGCACCGCCTTCCTCTACCTGACGCCGTGGATCGCGGCCGCCGTGGTGGCCCTGATGGCGGTCGTGGTGCTCTCCTACCGGCAGGTGGTGCACGCCTACCCGGGCGGCGGCGGCTCGTACGAGGTGGTGACGCAGAACCTCGGCGACCGGTTGGGCCTGGTGGTGGCCGCCTCGCTGATGGTCGACTACGTGATGACCGTGGCGGTCTCGGTCGCCTCGGGGGTGGACAACATCATCTCGGCGTTCCCGGCGATCGGCGACCTCCGGGTCCCGATGGCCTGCGGGTTCGTCGCGCTGCTGGCCGCGGTGAACCTGCGCGGGGTCCGCGAGTCGGGCAAGGCCTTCGCGGCGCCGACGTACCTGTTCATCTTCGGCATCATGCTGATGGTGATCACCGGCCTCCTCAAGACGGCCTTCGGTCACAAGCCGGTGGCCTCCAGTGCCCAGTACGCGATCCTGCCGACCGACCACAACGGCACGCTGGCCGGCATCGCGCTGATCATGCTGGGCCTCAAGGCCTTCGCCTCCGGCTGCACCGCGCTGACCGGCGTCGAGGCGATCTCCAACGGCGTGCCGGCCTTCCGAAAGCCCAAGTCGAAGAACGCCGCCACCACGCTGGCCGCCATGGGCATCACGGCCGTGGTGATGTTCGTCGGCATCACCGCCCTGGCGCTGATCACCAAGGTGCACAAGACCAACGACACCTGCCAGCTGGTCGGCTACCCGGGCGACTGCCACACGGCGTCCCAGCCGACCGTCATCGCGCAGCTGGCCGCCGCGATCTTCGGCGGCGACCACAGCTTCCTCTTCTACTTCATCCAGGCCGTCACCGCCCTGGTGCTGATCCTGGCCGCCAACACCGCCTTCAACGGGTTCCCGCTGCTCGCCTCGATCCTGGCCCAACACAGCTACCTGCCGCGGCAGTTCCACACCCGCGGCGACCGGCTCGCGTTCTCCAACGGCATCATCGCGCTGGCCGTGGTGAACATCCTGCTGCTGTGGGGCTACAAGGCGAACGTCTCCAACCTGATCCACCTGTACATCCTGGGCGTGTTCACCTCCTTCACGCTCTCCCAGATCGGCATGGTCCGGCACTGGAACGAGGTGCTCGGCAACGAGAGCGACCCCGCGGTGCGGGCCCGCGCCCGGCGCTCCCGGGTGATCAACGCGTTCGGCGCCTGCACCACGGCCCTGGTCTTCGTGATCGTCATGGCCACCAAGTTCCTGGAGGGCGCCTGGCTCGCGGTGCTCGCCGCGATCGTGCTCTTCACGATGATGCGCGGCATCCGCAGGCACTACGACGCGGTCGCCGAGGAGTTGACGGTGGACGATCCGCACGCGGAGGCGGTGCGCCCGTCCAAGGTGCGCGGCATCGTGCTGGTCTCCAAGCTGCACAAGGCGACGCTGCGGGCACTGGGGTACGCCGAGGCGTTCCGCCCGGACTCGCTGGAGGCGCTCAGCGTCGCGGTGGAGAAGGACGACGTCGAGGAACTCAGGCGGCAGTGGAACGAGTTCGACATCCGGGTGCCGCTCAAGGTGCTGGACTCGCCCTACCGCGAGATCACCAAGCCGGTGGTGGCCTACGTCCGCTCGGTGCGCCGCACCAGCCCCCGGGACGCCGTCGCGGTCTTCATCCCGGAGTACGTGGTCGGCCACTGGTGGGAGCACCTGCTGCACAACCAGTCCGCGCTCTGGCTGAAGAGCCGGCTGCTCTTCACACCCGGCGTGATGGTGATCAGCGTGCCCTGGCAGCTCTCCTCGGCACCGCGCGCCGATCACCCGGCCCGCCGGGGCCCCGGCTCGATGCGCCGCGGTGAGCCGGGTGGCGGCCAGCAGGAGAAGCGCGAGCGGATCGAGGCACCGGAGAACGTGTGACCCGAGAACGTGTGACCGGGGACGTCTGACCGGGGACGTCTGACCTGACCGATCATCACGAACGAGTGACGGGAGCCCGGGCGGATCATCCGCCCGGGCCCCGCGCCGTTGCCGCCGTGTTATCGCCCCGTGACCGGCCCTCGATACGGCGTATGGAGGCCGTCAACAGGGCGATGGTCGCCGTATGGAGGCCGTCAAGAACGGCCGGTACGGCTCGAACACACGATTTGCTACTCCAGCCGGTCTGCCGCCGGTGTCGTGTGGAGCCGTTCGGCCGCCCACGGCCAGGTTCCTGAAGCAACTGGTGGAGCTCATGCTCGATCTCGTCTTCGTCGGCATCACGGTCGCCGTGTTCGCCGTCCTTGCTCTGATCGCGCGGGGGGTGGAGAAGCTGTGAGTGTCGAGAATCTCGCAGGTCTCATCGTCGCTGTCGTCCTCGTCGGCTACCTCGTCGTGGCGTTGATCTACCCGGAGAAGTTCTGACATGAGCTCCACTCTCGCGGGCTGGCTGCAGGCCCTCGCCCTGGTGGGCGCGCTCGCACTCTGCTACCGGCCGCTCGGCGACTACATCGCCAAGCTGCTCACTACGACCAAGCACCTCGCGGCCGAGCGCGGCCTCTACAAGGTCATCGGGGTCGACGGCGACGCCGACCAGCGCTGGCCCTCCTACCTCCGCTCGCTGCTGGCCTTCTCGGCCGTCAGCGTCCTCTTCCTCTACCTGCTCCAGCGGGTCCAGAGCCACCTGATGCTCAGCCTCGGGTTCAAGGCCGTCAACCCGCACGGCGCCTGGAACACCGCGATCTCGTTCGTGACCAACACGAACTGGCAGGACTACAGCGGCGAAGCGACCATGGGCCACGTCGTCCAGATGGTCGGCCTCACGGTGCAGAACTTCCTGTCCGCCGCCGTCGGCATCGCGGTCGTCGCCACCCTGATCCGCGGCTTCACGCGCAGCAAGACCGACCGGGTCGGCAACTTCTGGGTGGACATCACCCGGATCAGCTTCCGCCTGCTGCTGCCGGTCTCGATCGTGCTGGCCCTGGTCCTGGTGGCCAACGGCGCGATCCAGAACTTCCACGGCTTCCACGAGCTCAGCACCCTCACCGGCGACAGCCAGTCGATCCCCGGTGGTCCGGTGGCCTCGCAGGAGGTCATCAAGGAGCTGGGCACCAACGGTGGTGGCTTCTTCAACGCCAACTCGGCGCACCCGTTCGAGAACCCGACCGGTTTCACCAACTGGCTGGAGATCTTCCTGCTGCTGGTGATCTCGTTCTCGCTGCCCCGCACCTTCGGCAAGATGGTCGGCGACAACCGCCAGGGCTACGCGATCGTCTCGGTCATGGCCTCGTTCTGGGTGGCCTCGGCCGCGCTGATGACCTTCTTCGAGACCCACCCGGCGGGTGTGGCGCTCAAGGCGGCCGGCGGCGCGATGGAGGGCAAGGAGGTCCGGTTCGGCCTCTGGGGCACCAGCCTCTTCGCCACCTCCACCACGCTGACCTCCACCGGTGCGGTCAACGGCATGCACGACTCGCTCACCCCCGGCGGTGGCGGTGTCGCGATGTTCGACATGATGCTCGGCGAGATCGCGCCCGGCGGTACCGGTTCGGGCCTCTACGGCATGCTGATCCTGGCCATCGTGGCGGTCTTCGTCGCCGGCCTGATGGTCGGCCGCACCCCCGAGTACCTGGGCAAGAAGCTCGGCGGCCGGGAGATGAAGTTCGCCTCCCTCTACATCCTGACCACCCCGCTGATCGTCCTGATCGGCACCGGCGTCGCGATGGCGCTGGGCGGTGAACGGGCCAACATGCTCAACACCGGGGCGCACGGGTTCTCCGAAGTGCTCTACGCCTTCACCTCAGCGGCGAACAACAACGGTTCCGCCTTCGCGGGCATCACCGTGACCTCGCCCTGGTGGGACACCGCGCTCGGCCTCGCGATGGTCTTCGGCCGCTTCCTGCCGATCGTCTTCGTGCTGGCGCTGGCGGGCTCGCTCGCCCAGCAGCAGCCGGTCCCCGCCACCAAGGGCACCCTGCCCACTCACAAGCCGCTTTTCGTGGGGCTGCTGTCGGGCGTCGTCCTGATCGTGGTCGGCCTCACCTACTTCCCGGCCCTGGCTCTCGGGCCGATCGCGGAAGGTCTGCACTGATGTCGTCCACCCTTACTCCCGTCCCCGTCGAGCAGACGGAGACCGCCCAGCAGCCGCACCGCGTTCAGTCCGGCCTGCTCGATCCCAAGCTGATCGTCGCCGCCCTCCCGGACGCGTGCAAGAAGCTCGACCCGCGGGTCATGATCAAGAACCCGGTCATGTTCGTGGTCGAGGTCGGTTCGGTGGTCACCACCATCGACGCGATCGCCAAGCCGTCGGTCTTCGCCTGGGCGATCACCGTCTGGCTCTGGCTCACGGTGATCTTCGCCAACCTGGCCGAGGCCGTCGCCGAGGGCCGTGGCAAGGCGCAGGCCGACACGCTGCGCCGCACCAAGACCGAGACCATGGCCCGGCGCCTGGTCGACTGGCCCGCCTCGCAGAACGAGGAGGAGGTGGCCGGCACCGAGCTGCGGCTCGGCGACCACGTGGTGATCGAGGCCGGCCAGATCATCCCCGGCGACGGCGACGTCGTCGAGGGTGTGGCCAGCGTCGACGAGTCGGCGATCACCGGTGAGTCCGCGCCGGTGATCCGCGAGTCCGGTGGTGACCGCAGCGCGGTCACCGGTGGCACCAAGGTGCTCTCCGACCGGATCGTGGTGAAGATCGCCTCCGAGCCCGGCAAGTCCTTCATCGACCGGATGATCGCCCTGGTCGAGGGCGCCTCGCGGCAGAAGACGCCGAACGAGATCGCGCTCAACATCCTGCTGGCCTCGCTGACCATCGTCTTCCTGGTCACCGTCGCCGCGCTGCAGCCGATGGCCGCCTTCGCCGGCGCCCCGCAGACCCTGATCGTCCTGGTCTCGCTGGTCGTCGCGCTGATCCCGACCACGATCGGCGCGCTGCTCTCCGCGATCGGCATCGCCGGTATGGACCGCCTGGTGCAGCGCAACGTGCTCGCCATGTCGGGCCGCGCGGTCGAGGCCGCCGGTGACGTCAACACCCTGCTGCTGGACAAGACCGGCACCATCACCCTGGGCAACCGCCAGGCCGCCGAGTTCCTGCCCGCCCAGGGCGTGGACACCGGCGAGCTCGCCGACGCCGCGCAGCTGTCCAGCCTGGCCGACGAGACCCCCGAGGGCCGCTCGATCGTGGTGCTCGCCAAGACCGAGTACGGCCTGCGGGCCCGCGCTCAGGGCGAGTTGGAGCACGCCACCTGGGTCCCGTTCACCGCCCAGACCCGGATGTCCGGTGTCGACCTCGACGAGGCCGACGGCGTGCACCAGGTCCGCAAGGGTGCGGCCGGCTCGATCATCCGCTGGGTCACCGAGAACGGCGGCACGGTCGGCGCCGACGTCGCCGAGCTGGTCGACGGCATCTCCGCCGCGGGTGGCACCCCGCTGGTGGTCGCCAGCAAGATCGGCAACGCGCCTGCCCGCGCCCTCGGGGTCATCTACCTCAAGGACGTGGTCAAGGAGGGCATGAAGGAGCGCTTCGACGAGCTCCGCCGGATGGGCATCAAGACCATCATGATCACGGGTGACAACCCGCTGACCGCCAAGGCGATCGCGGAGGAGGCGGGCGTGGACGACTTCCTCGCCGAGGCCACCCCCGAGGACAAGATGGCGCTGATCAAGAAGGAGCAGGAGGGTGGCAAGCTGGTCGCGATGACCGGTGACGGCACCAACGACGCTCCGGCCCTCGCGCAGGCCGACGTGGGTGTGGCGATGAACACGGGCACCATGGCGGCCAAGGAGGCCGGCAACATGGTGGACCTGGACTCCAACCCCACCAAGCTGATCGAGATCGTCGAGATCGGCAAGCAGTTGCTGATCACCCGTGGTGCGCTGACCACCTTCTCGATCGCCAACGACGTCGCGAAGTACTTCGCGATCATCCCGGCGATGTTCGCCAGCGTGTACCCGGGCCTGGGCCACCTCAACATCATGGCCCTACACAGCCCGAAGTCCGCGATCACCTCGGCGATCATCTTCAACGCCCTGGTCATCATCGGCCTCATCCCGCTCGCCCTGCGCGGCGTGAAGTACCGTCCTTCCGACGCCAGCTCGCTGCTCCGCCGGAACATCGGGATCTACGGCATCGGCGGTCTGATCGTCCCGTTCATCGGGATCAAGCTGATCGACCTGATCGTCCAGTTCATCCCCGGCCTGCGCTGAGAAACGGAGGAAAAGCTCTCATGTCCAAGCCACTGCCCACCTCCGTCCGTACCCACTTCACCGCCCTGCGGTTCCTGCTGGTGATGACGGTGATCCTCGGGATCGCCTACCCGCTGCTGGTCACCGGGATCAGCCAGGTCGCCTTCAGCCAGAAGGCCAACGGCTCGATCATCAAGTCGGCCGACGGCAAGGAGATCGGTTCCAGCCTGATCGGCCAGAACTTCAACCTGCCGAAGAAGAACCCGAACGACCCCAACGAGCAGGCCCAGCCGGACCCGAAGTTCTTCCAGCCGCGGCCCTCCGCGGCGGGCAGCACCGGGTACGACCCGACCTCCTCGTCCGGCACCAACCTCGGCCCGAACAGCGACGTGCTGCTGAAGAGCGTCAACGCCGCCCGCGCCTCGGTCGCCGCCTTCGACGGCGTCGACCCGGCCACCGTGCCGGCCGACGCGGTCACCTCCTCAGGCTCGGGCCTGGACCCGAACATCTCGGTGGCCTACGCCAACGAGCAGGTCAACCGGGTCGCCAAGGCCCGCAACCTGACGGTGGACCAGGTCAACGCGCTGGTCGCCAAGTACACCGAGAGCCGCTCGCTCGGCTTCCTCGGTGACCCGGGCGTCAACGTCCTGGAGCTCAACAACGCACTGAACGAGTTGAAGTGACGTACCGTCAGACCGAGTGAAACCGGACCGGCCCGTGCGGGGGAGAGCCCCGCACGGGCCGGTCCGGCCTGTCTCTGCCCACCTTTCGCGAAGAGAGAAGAAGCCCCCCATGGCTCGCGATCTCGCCTCCGCCGCCCCGCCCCGGCGCGGCCGGCTGCGGGTGTACCTCGGCTCGGCCCCCGGCGTCGGCAAGACCTACCGGATGCTGGACGAGGCCCGGCGCAGACAAGAGCGCGGCGCCGACGTCGTGGTGGGCTACATCGAGTGCCACGGGCGCAAGCACACCGAGTCGATGCTGGCGGGCCTGGACGTCATCCCCCGGCTGCACCGCACCTACCGGGGCACCGAGTTCACCGAGATGGACGTCGAGGCGGTGCTGGCGCGCCGCCCGTCCGTGGTCCTGGTGGACGAGCTGGCGCACACCAACATCCCCGGTGGCAAGAACGCCAAGCGCTGGCAGGACGTCGACGACCTGCTGGCGGCCGGCCTGGACGTGATCACCACGGTGAACATCCAGCACCTGGAGAGCCTCAACGACGTCGTCCAGAAGATCACCGGCACCCCCCAGCGGGAGACCGTCCCGGACGAGGTGGTGCGCCGGGCCGACCAGATCGAGCTCGTCGACATGGCGCCGCAGGCCCTGCGCCGCCGGATGGCCCATGGCAACGTCTACAAGGCCGAGAAGGTGGACGCCGCGCTCACCAACTACTTCCGCGTCGGCAATCTGACGGCGCTTCGGGAACTCGCCCTGCTCTGGGTGGCCGGCCGGGTCGACGAGGGACTGCGCGACTACCGGGCCGAGCACAACATCGACCGGGTCTGGGAGACCCGCGAGCGGGTGGTCGTCGCGCTCACCGGCGGCCCGGAGGGCGAGACGCTGATCCGGCGCGCCGCCCGGATCGCCGACCGCACCGCCGCGGGCCAGGTGCTGGCCGTGCACGTCACCCGCAGCGACGGCCTGGCCGGTGCCTCACCCGGCGCGCTGGCCAACCAGCGCCGCCTGGTGGAGACCCTCGGCGGCAGCTACCACGTGGTGGTCGGCGACGACATCCCCACCGCGCTGCTCGGCTTCGCCCGCGCCAACGACGCCACCCAGCTGGTGCTCGGCACCAGCCGGCGCGGCCGGATCAACCGCTTCCTGACCGGCCCGGGCATCGGCGAGACCACCGTCGACGCGTCCGAGGACATCGACGTCCACATGGTCACCCACGAGTTCACCGGGCGCGGCCGGCTGCCCAAGCTCGGGCGGCGGCACTCCAAGCGGCGCACCGTGGCCGGCTTCACCTCGGGCCTGGTGCTGCCGTTCGCACTCACCGGCATGCTCTCCCAGCTGCACCACACCCTCAACCTGACCACCGACGCGCTGCTCTTCCAGCTCGGCGTGGTGGCGGTGGCGCTGCTCGGCGGCTCGGCCTCGGCGCTGGTCGCCTCGCTGATCGCCTCGCTGCTGCTGAACTACTACTTCATCCCGCCGGTGCACACCTTCACCATCGGCGAGCCCAACAACGTGATCGCGCTGGTGGTCTTCGCGATGGTCGCGCTCACCGTCTCCACCGTGGTCGACCGGGCCACCCGGCTGACCGGACGGGCGGCCAGAGCGACCGCCGAGGCCGAGACGCTCTCCGCGCTGGCCGGCACCGTGCTGCGCAGCCAGGACGCCGGCCAGGGCGGCGGCTCGGCCATACCGACCCTGCTGGAGCACTCCCGCAACACCTTCGGCCTGGACTCGGTCGCGCTGCTCTCCCGGGCGAACGGCGAGGTGATCGCCCGCAGCGACTCCGCCGGGGACAGCGCCGTCGATTCCGAGAGCACCGAGGTGCCGGTCGGCTCGGACGCGCTGCTGATCATGACCGGGCGCCGGCTGCCGGCCGACCAACTGCGCCTGCTCACCGCCTTCTCGGCGCACGTGGCCGCCGCGCTGGAGCGCGACCGGCTGGCCGCGGTCGCGGCCGAGGTCGAGCCGATCAAGGCCGCCGACAAGATGCGCACCGCGCTGCTCGCCGCCGTCAGCCACGACCTGCGCACCCCGCTGGCCGCGGCGCTGGCCTCGGTCGGCTCGCTGCGCAGCCCCGACGTCGAGTTCTCGCCCGAGGACCAGGCGGAACTGCTGGCCACCGCCGACGAGTCGCTGGTGCGGCTGAACCGCCTGGTCGACAACCTGCTCGACATGAGCCGCCTGCAGGCCGGCGCCCTCACCCTGCACCTCGGTCCGGTGCACGTCGACGAGGTGCTGCCCCGGGCGCTGGACTCGCTGGCCGACCCGGACGCCCCGGTGCAGCCGCTCGACCTGGAGCTGGTGCCCGCCGTGCTGGCCGACGCGCCGCTGCTGGAGCGGGTGCTGGCCAACGTGATCACCAACGCGCTGCGCTACAACGCGCCCGGCGCGCCGGTGCTGGTCAGTGCCAGCGCCCACCGCGACCAGGTGCAGATCCGGATCGCCGACCGCGGCCCGGGCATCCCGGCCGCCGACCGGGACCGGGTCTTCCTGCCCTTCCAGCGGCTGGGCGACACCGACAACACCACCGGCGTGGGCCTGGGCCTGGCGCTCTCCCGCGGCCTGGCCGAGGCCATGGGCGGCACCTTGGAGGTCGAGGACACCCCCGGGGGCGGCACCACCATGCTGCTCACCCTGCCGACCGCGGCCGAGGAGGACGAGTCGCCGTGAGCAACATCCTGATCGTCGACGACGAGCCGCAGCTGCTGCGCGCGCTGCGGATCAACCTGCGGGCCCGCCAGTACCAGGTGACCACAGCTGCCACCGCGAGCGCCGCACTGGAGGCCGCCGAGCAGAGCCGGCCCGACGCGGTACTGCTCGACCTCGGCCTGCCGGACCTGGACGGGGTCGAGGTGATCCACCGGCTGCGCGGGCGCGGCCCGGTGCCGATCATCGTGCTCTCCGGCCGCAGCGGTGCGGACGACAAGATCCAGGCGCTGGACGCCGGCGCCGACGACTACGTCACCAAGCCGTTCCTGATGGACGAGCTGTTCGCCCGGCTGCGCGCCGTGCTGCGCCGCCCGGTGGCCAGCACGGCCGTCGACCTGGCGGTGCTGGGGGACTGGGCGATCGACCTGACGGCCGGCACCGTCCACCGGGCCGACGGCAGCGCGCGGCCGCTTCGGCTGACCCCGACCGAGTGGAAGATCCTCACCATGCTGCTGGCCAACCCGGGCCGGCTGCTGCCCGGGCGGCAGATCCTGCGCGCGGTCTGGGGACCGGGTCACGAGGAGCGCGGCAACTACCTGCGGGTCTACTTCGCCGGCCTGCGCCGCAAGCTGGAGCGCGACCCGGCCAGGCCCCGGCACCTGATCACCGAGCCGGGGATCGGCTACCGCTACGAGCCGTAGCGAGGTGGCCTGACACACCGGGTGCTAATGATCCGTCAAGACGGGCACCCCGGGTGCCAAGGGTGCGTCAGTACGGAGCAGAATCGTCAGGCCCAGGAGCTAGCGTCAGCCGTGCGGAAACGGTTCCGCTCCGCTCCGACGGGGGAGCCCGGCCTGACGCCGGGACAGGAGCTGGACCGCGCCGGACGCCGGCGGCCCCTCACGGGGACCGCCGGCCGGTGGCGGCCAGGTAACGGGGAGGGACGCGCGGCCATGGCAGCGGGAGTAAGACCACCGGTTGCACCGGGGGAGAGCTCGTCCGAGCGGACGGGTTCGGTGGCCACCGACGGGACTTCCGTGCCGCGCGATCCCCGTACCGCCGGCGCGCCGGGCGCCGCGGCGTCGGCCGCGCGGCCGCGGCCCACCGGGCTCGCCCGGCTCCGCAGCCGGGCCTACTGGACCACCCCGCGCCGGGTCCGCGCGCTGACCGCGGCCGCGCTGGCCGCCGTGCTGCTCTTCGCCGGCGTGGCCTACACCGTGCTCAGCGGCGGCCGGGACAGCGTGGACACGATCGGCCACCACACCGCCCCGCAGGCCGAACGGGCCTCGGACCTGTACTTCGCGCTCAGCGACCTGGACGCCCAGGCGGCCAACCTGCTGCTGGTCGGTGCCGACGAGCCCGACTTCGCCAAGCGCAAGGCCGTCCACGACACCTACGACCAGCGCCGGGCCCAGGCCGACGCCGACCTGGAGCAGGCCGCCGAGGCGCTCTCCGGCGACCCGGTGGGCCGCAAGGCCGTCCAGGACGAGCTGGACGCGCTCGGCCAGTACGAGGCCCTGGTGGCCCGCTCCGACCTCCAGGAGTCCAACGCCAAGTCGCTGCCCGGCAAGCCGTCGTCCGACGCGCTCAGCTCCTACCAGCAGGCCACCGACCTGCTGCGCAGCCGGCTGCTGCCGGACGCCGACCAGGTGGCCAGCTCCAACGCGGCCAAGGTGGACGGCACTTACACCACGCAGTCCGCCGCGCTCGACTCCGGCTGGTGGTGGCTGCTGGTCACCGGCCTGCTCGCGCTGGGCGTCCTGGCCGCGCTGCAGCGCACCCTGACGGTCCGTTACCGGCGGCTGATCAGCCCGCCGCTGGTCGCGGCCCTGCTGCTGACCGCGATCGGCCTGGGCTACGGCCTCTCGCTGGTCTCCGGCACCAAGGACCGGCTGCACAACGCCAAGGCCAACGCCTACGACTCGGTGATCGCGCTGAGCCGGGCCAAGGCGATCGCCTACGACAGCAACGCCGACGAGAGCCGCTGGCTGAGCGACCCGAGCCGGGGCGACGGCTACCAGCAGTCCTTCCTCGACAAGAGCCGGCAGATCGCCAAGCTGGACGGCAGCACGCTCGCCGCCTACGACACCGCGCTGGACACGGCGATCGCCGCCCACCAGAGCTCGCCGGCCGACGTGACGTTCGGCGGCTACCTCGGCGACGAGGAGCGCAACATCACCTTCCCCGGTGAGCAGCAGGCCGCCGACCAGGTGCTGGCCGACTTCCGGACCTACCAGCAGGACGACCGCAAGATCCGCCAGTTCGTCCAGCAGGGCCACCTCGCGGACGCCATCGCGTTCGACACCGGCACCGCGACCGGGCAGTCGGACGGGGACTTCAGCCAGCTGAGCGACGCCTTCGACAAGGTGGTGGCGATCAACCAGCAGGCCTTCGACTCCTCGATCCAGCAGAGCGACTCCGCGCTCGGCACCGGCGCCGCCGTGGCCGCCGCGCTGCTGCTGGCGGGCGCCCTGGCGCTGACCGTGCTGGCGGTCCGGCCCCGGCTGCGCGAGTACCGCTGATCAGCCCAGGGCCGCACGGACTCTGCCCGGTCAGGCCCTCACGGGTGCCCGCCCTGCCGCGGCAGGGCGAGCGCCACGGTGTCCGCGAACTCCCGCACCGCGCTGGTGCGGGAGACCACCCGGCCGGCGTGCACCACCAGCCGGCTGTGGCCGCCGGACAGCGCACCCGCCAGGCTGTCCCCGCGCACCGCGAGCAGCTCGGCCGGGAACCCGGCGTCCACCCGGACCGACGGCAGTCCCATCAGCAGCCTGGCCTGCCCGCTGATCGCCTCGTAGGCCTCGGTCACGCTCAACGCGCCGCCGGCCGCCAGCAGGTAGGCGGCCTCCAGCGGATCGGCCCGGCCGACCGGGTTGACCGCGTCCCGCAGCGCGCCGCTGCCCGCCGCCAGCGGGATCTGTCGACCGGTCAGCTCCCGGACCACCGCCGGGCTCAGGCCGTACGGCGGCCCCTCCACCGCGCCGCAGGCGCCGCTCTGCGGCAGGCAGACCACCCGCAGCCCGGCCGCCCGCAGCCCCGCCGCGCCGTCCGGCGCCAGCCGGTCGCACGGGCCCACCGCTACCCGGGGGCGCAGCGGTGCCAGCAGCGCGGTGATCCGGGCCAGCCGGGCCGGGTCGGCGCCGCGCAGGTGCAGGTCGACGGGGCAGTCGAAGTCGGTCGCCGCGGCCACCACGGCCTGCACGTAGCCGACCGGATCGGGGTCCAGCTCGGGGCAGCCGCCCACCGCGTCCGCGCCCATCCGCAGCGCCTCGCGCAGCTGCGCCCGCCCGTCCGCGCCCGCCGTCCCGGTGAGCAGCCGGGGCACCGCCACCGCCTGCAGGCCCGCCAGCCCGCGCAGCGCCTGGCGCGCCGTGAGGACGGCCTCCAGCCGGCCGAGCCCGGGCGGACCACCGATCCGCACATGGGTGCGCTGGGCGGTGGCGCCGTAGCCGAGCGAGGTGAGCGCGGCCTCGGTGACCCGGCGGATCAGCTCCCCGGGCGCCTCCGTACCCGGGCCGCGCGGGTCGGGCGGGCGACCGGTGAAGGCGGTGTCGTGGTGCGCGTGCGGCTCGGCGGGGGCCGGCAGCAGCAGATAGCCCGTCAGATCGATCCGGGCGCCCTCGGCGACGGCCGGTTCGGAGCCGCTGACCGCGCCGGCCGGCAGCGCCGACTGCGGCAGCGGGCCCAGGCTCCCGGCGGTGCCGACGGCCTGGATCCGGTCGCCGCTGATCCGCACGTCGACCACCCGGCCGTCGACCAGCCGGGCGCCGCTGAGCAGCAGCACCGGGCCGTGGTCGAGCGGGTTGCAGCCGCCGTCCGGGCTCATCGGTCGGCTCCTCCCAGTCCGGAAGATCACTGGCGGTCGAGCCTATGGTCAGCGCGCGCCCGGGGCGGGGAGGCTCGCGGCACGGCCGACCAGTCGCCGAGCAGCCGATCGCCGAACGGCAGGCCTCAGCTCGCCAGTCCGTGCGAGCCGCCGACCTGCGATCTTGCGCTCGGCATACGGATTTCACCTCTGGCCCCGAACCGTGTAATCTCTTCCTCGTTCAACCGGTTCGCCCCTATAGCTCAGTCGGTAGAGCGTCTCCATGGTAAGGAGAAGGTCTGCGGTTCGATTCCGCATGGGGGCTCTGGTGAACAGGATTCCGCTAGTTGGATTCTGATCACCAAAGCGGTGTAGCTCAGTTGGTAGAGCAAGCGGCTCATAATCGCTGTGTCACCGGTTCAAGTCCGGTCACCGCTACCCCGCGTAGTCGGTCGGGAGATCGCACTCCCGATCGGCTACTCTTGTTGTGTCATCACCCCATTGTTGTCCAAGGAAGGCACTCCCGTGGCTGCCACCGACGTCCGCCCGAAGATCACGCTGGCCTGCGTGGAGTGCAAGGAGCGGAACTACATCACCAAGAAGAACCGGCGTAACGACCCGGACCGCCTGGAGATGAAGAAGCACTGCCCCCGCTGCAACTCGCACACCGCTCACCGCGAGACCCGCTGACCCCGTAGGGCGTCGCCGGGCCTGGCTGTGACAGGTCCTTAGGCCTCAGGCCGCATCCCTTCGGGGGTGCGGCCTGAAGTCGTTTTCGCACACGCCGACTTGAGGAGTAGTCCATGGCGCTCGACCCCTCCTTCATCGGGCGGTCGTACCCGCCCACCGAGCCGTACGAGGTGGGCCGGGAGAAGATCCGGGAGTTCGCCGTCGCGATCGGCGACGCCAACCCGGTGTACACCGACCCGGAGGCGGCCAAGGCGCTCGGGCACCCGGACGTGATCGCTCCGCTGACCTTCCCGTTCGTGCTCAGCTACGCGGCCGCCGCGCAGGTGGTGGCCGATCCGGAGCTGGGGCTGGACTTCAGCCGGGTGGTGCACGGGGACCAGAAGTTCGAGTACACCCGCCCGCTGCGGGCCGGTGACCGGGTCCGGGTGGCGATCAGCATCGCCAACATCAAGTCGCTGGCCGGCAACGACGTGCTCACGGTGAAGGGCGAGATCGCCGACGAGAGCGGTGAGCACGTGGTGACGTCCATCATGACCCTGGTCGCCCGGGCGGCCGACGACGCGGCAGGGGAGTAGCACGATGGCTGTGAACTTCGACGAGGTCGAGGTCGGGACCGAGCTGCCCGCCCAGTCCTTCCCGGTGACCCGCGCCACGCTGGTGCGCTACGCCGGCGCCTCGGGGGACTTCAACCCGATCCACTGGAACGAGCGGTTCGCCCACCAGGTCGGCCTGCCCGACGTCATCGCGCACGGCATGTTCACCATGGCCGAGGCGCTGCGGGTGGTCACCGACTGGACCGGGGACCCCGGCGCGGTGGTGGAGTACGGCGTGCGGTTCACCAAGCCCGTGGTGGTGCCCGACGACGACCGCGGCGCCGTGATCGAGGTCACCGGCACGGTGGCCAAGCTGCTGGAGGACCGCCGGGTGCGGGTGGACCTGCTGGCCACCAGTGCCGGTCAGAAGGTGCTCGGGATGTCCCGCGCCGTGGTCCAGCTGGCGTGAGCGAGCCGGGGGCGGACCGGGCATCCACTACCGTGGAGCGCGTGCACGTGACCGAGAACGCCCCCCTCGCCCCGCTGACCACGCTGCGGCTCGGCGGCCCGGCCCGCCGTCTGGTGACCGCGCGCACCGACGCCGAGGTGGTCGCCGCCGTCCAGGCCGCCGACGCGGCGGGCGAGCCGCTGCTGGTGCTCGGCGGCGGCAGCAACCTGGTGATCGGCGACGCCGGCTTCCCCGGCACCGTGCTGAGGATCGCCACCACCGGTTTCGAGCTGACCGGCACCGAGCTGGAGTTGGCGGCCGGCGAGGTCTGGTCCGAGGCGGTGGCCCGCACCGTCGAGGCCGGCCTGGCGGGCATCGAGTTCCTGGCCGGCATCCCCGGCTCGGCCGGCGCCACGCCGGTGCAGAACGTCGGCGCGTACGGCCAGGAGGTCGCGCAGACCATCACCGAGGTGGTCGCCTACGACCGGCAGGCCCGTGAGACGGTCACCCTGCCCGCCGCCGACTGCGCCTTCTCCTACCGGCACAGCCGCTTCAAGGCCGATCCCGAGCGCTACGTGGTGCTCCGGGTCAGGTTCGCCCTGGAGGAGGCCGGCGGTGACTCCAGCCCGGTCCGGTACGCCGAGGTGGCCAGGACCCTGGGCGTCGAGGCCGGGCAGCGGGTGCCGCTGAGCACCGCGTACCGGACGGTGCTGGGGCTGCGGGCCGGCAAGGGCATGGTGCTGGACCCGGCGGACCACGACACCTGGTCGGCCGGCTCCTTCTTCACCAATCCGGTGCTGACGCCCGAGCAGTACCGGGCCTTCCAGGACCGGCTGGCCGAGCGGTCGATGACGGCCCCGGCCTACCCGGCGCCGGACGGCCACACCAAGACCTCCGCCGCCTGGCTGATCGACAAGGCCGGCTTCACCAAGGGCTACGGCAGCGGTCCGGCCACCCTCTCCACCAAGCACACCCTGGCCCTGACCAACCGGGGCCGGGCCACCACCGAGGACCTGCTCGTGCTGGCCCGTGAGGTCCGGGACGGCGTGCACGCGGTCTTCGGGGTGCGGCTGGTCAACGAGCCGGTGATGGTGGGCGTCCGGCTCTGAGGCGCGCGGCGGTCAGCGGCGCGCTCGGCGGGTCGCCGCCCACAGCACCAGCCCGAGGAGTATCAGCACCACCACCAAGGTCAGGCCCAGCCCGGCCCCGTGGGTGCTGCGGTAGTAGTAGCTGTGGTGGACCACGACCACGTGGTGCACCACCACGTGGTGCGTCGTCGTACTGGTGTGCGTGATGTGGCTCGTCGTGTGATGAGAACTCATGGGGCGTCAGCTTTCCATGCGCGCCACGGGCTTGGTCAGCCAGGTGTCGATCTCCGCGAGCAGCTCCTTGCGCACCCCCTCCGGCGCGCGCGAGCCGCGGACCGACTGGCGGGCCAGTTCGGCCAGTTCGGGGTCGGAGAAACCGTGCACCGTCCGGGCCAGCTCGTACTGGGCGGCCAGCCGGGAGCCGAACAGCAACGGATCGTCGGCGCCGAGCGCGAGCGGCACCCCGGCGTCGAAGAGCGCGCGCAGCGGCACGGCGCCGGCCCGCTCGTAGACCCCGAGCGCGACGTTGGAGGCCGGGCAGACCTCGCAGGTGATCTGACGGTCCGCCAGCCGCTGCAGCAGCCGCGGGTCCTCGGCGGCCCGCACCCCGTGGCCGATCCGGCCGGCGCCCAGGTCGTCCAGGCAGTCGCGCACCGACTCGGGCCCGGCGAGCTCACCGCCGTGCGGGGCGGCCAGCAGGCCGGCCTTGCGGACGATCGCGAAGGCCCGGTCGAAGTCCCTGGCCAGCCCGCGCCGCTCGTCGTTGGAGAGCCCGAAGCCGACCACGCCGTCCTCCGCGTAGCGGACCGCGAGCCGGGCCAGCGTGCGGGCGTCCATCGGCGACTTCATCCGGTTCGCGGCGACCAGCACCCGGATCCCCACCCCGGTGGCCGCCGAGGCCTCCCGCACGGCGTCCAGGATCAGCTCCAGCGCGGGGATCAGCCCGCCGAGCCGCGGTGCGTAGGAGGTCGGGTCGACCTGGATCTCCAGCCAGCGCGAGCCGTCCGCCACCTCGTCCTCGGCGGTCTCCCGGACCAGCCGCCGGATGTCCTGCTCGTCGCGCAGCACCGAGCGGGCGGTGTCGTAGAGACGCTGGAACCGGAACCAGCCACGCTCGTCGGTGGCCCGCAACTTGGGCGGCGCGGCGGAACTGAGTGCCTCCGGCAGCCGGACCCGGTGCTTCTCGGCCAGCTCCAGCAGCGTGGTCGGGCGCATCGAACCGGTGAAGTGCAGGTGCAGATGGGCCTTCGGCAGCGCCCGGACATCTCGCTGTTCCACTGCGTGCTGTTCCATTGGCGAATCCTGCCGCATCGACCTCGGATACGGGAACCGCCCCTGGCACATCCCTCGAAGGAGTGACAGGGGCGGTGCGCCGCAAGCTGATCAGTCCTGCGCCTCGCCCAGCAGCTTCTGCATCCGGCTCACGCCCTCGGCCAGGTCGGCATCGCCCAGCGCGTAGGAGAGCCGCAGGTAGCCGGGGGTGCCGAAGGCCTCGCCGGGGACCACCGCGACCTCGGCCTCGTCCAGGATCAGCGCGGCCAGCTCGGCGGAGGTCTGCGGGCGCTTGCCGCGGATCTCCTTGCCCAGCAGGCCCTTGACCGACGGGTAGACGTAGAAGGCGCCGAGCGGCTCGGGGCAGATCAGACCGTCGATCTCGTTGAGCATCCGCACGATGGTCTGCCGGCGCCGGTCGAAGGCGACCTTCATCTCCTCGACGGCCGTCAGGTCACCGCTGACCGCGGCCAGCGCGGCCCGCTGGGCGACGTTGCTGACGTTCGAGGTGGCGTGCGACTGCAGGTTGGCGGCGGCGGCCACCACGTCCTTGGGGCCGATCATCCAGCCGACCCGCCAGCCGGTCATCGCGTAGGTCTTGGCCACCCCGTTGACCACGATGCACTTGTCGGCCAGCTGCGGCAGCAGCGCGGGCAGCGAGGTGAAGGTGGCGTCGCCGTAGACCAGGTGCTGGTAGATCTCGTCGGTCAGCACCCACAGGCCGTGCTCCAGCGCCCAGCGGCCGATCGCCTCCGCCTCGGCCTCGGTGTAGACCGAGCCGGTCGGGTTGGACGGCGAGACGAAGAGCACCACCTTGGTGTTCTCGGTGCGGGCCGCCTCCAGCTGGGCCACCGAGACCTTGTAGTCGGTGGTCTCGTCGGCCACCACCTCGACCGGCACCCCGCCGGCCAGCTGGATCGACTCGGGGTAGGTGGTCCAGTACGGAGCGGGGACGATCACCTCGTCACCCGGGTCCAGGATCGCGGCGAAGGCCTCGTAGATGGCCTGCTTGCCGCCGTTGGTCACCAGCACCTGGGAGGCGTCGACCTGGTAGCCGGAGTCCCGCAGGGTCTTCGCCGCGATCGCCGCCTTGAGCTCGGGCAGGCCGCCGGCGGGGGTGTACCGGTGGTTCTTCGGGTCCCGGCAGGCCTCGACGGCGGCCTCGACGATGTAGCCGGGGGTGGGGAAGTCGGGTTCCCCGGCCCCGAAGCCGATCACCGGGCGGCCGGCCGCCTTCAGGGCCTTGGCCTTGGCATCGACCGCGAGGGTGGCGGACTCGGCGATGGCGCCGATCCGGGCGGAGACCCGGCGGTCGGCGGGGCGGACGTTGGCGGGGGTGAAGTCGCTCATACCTGCATCGTCGCAGAAGCGGCCGGGCCGGTGGTGCGGCGTTTCACGATCCGTACGGGTCGGGTCCGCATGGTGAAGAGGTTCGACCAAACGCCGCCGAACCCGTACACTCACTGATCGACGGCAGCGCCCGCCACCACACGGATCCGAAGCGTTCACCACGTGGGCTCCGGGATGGGGTAGGTTAAGCGTCGACTCCGGCACCGCGAGGCGCCGAAGGGCACTAGCTCAATTGGTAGAGCACCGGTCTCCAAAACCGGCGGTTGGGGGTTCAAGTCCCTCGTGCCCTGCTGCCAGATCCTCGTCCAGCCCGTTCGCTCCACAAGAGCGAGCGGGCTTGATGCGGAGAGGGCGCCAATGTTTTTTGCTGTACATTTGTTCGATTTTGCCAGCACTGCGCCGGATCGCCCGTGCTTCCATGGCACGTCAGTGACCTTCGGCAGGACCCGGATTCAGGTGAGGACGAGTGACGGAGACCACGGGCTCCACCGCAACGCCTGAGAGCGGCAACCCCGAGGGTGCCGAGGACACGGCGCCGATCGAGGATGCCGTAGAGGGCGCCGCGACCGAGGACGGCAAGACGCTCTCGCGCCGCGACCGCAAGCGCGCCAACCGCGCGGCGGGCGGCGACGGCAAGAGCGGCGGCAAGCGTGCCAGGCAGGGCGTCTTCGCCCGGATCGGCCTGTACTACCGGCAGATCATCGCCGAGCTGCGCAAGGTCGTCTGGCCGACCAAGAGCGAGCTGATGAACTACACCAGCGTCGTGGTGGTCTTCGTGGCCGTCATGATCGGTCTGGTCGCGACCCTCGACTGGGGCTTCGCCAAGGCCAGCTTCTGGATCTTCGGCTGATCCAGCCCCCACAGCTTCACCCCCGACCCGGGTCGGCCCCTCACGAGCACCAACGGGGGACCGCCCGGGTCGAGCTGTCGCCGCCGCGCGGACGAGCCCGCTACCGTTGAGTCGGTACTGTTGGGACTTCGAGTCACCGCCGCTCCGCGCCCGCGCATCGGGCCGGCGACCGGTGTGGCCCGGAGCCGTACCATCTCCACCCCTCCAGGAAAGAAGCAGCCACCGTGTCTGAGTCCCCTCTGTACGACGCCGACGAGCCCGTCCGCGAGGCGGATGTCGCCGCCGAGCTGGATGCGGCTGAGGCTGCCGACGCCGAGGCCGCCACCGTCGAGGCCGACGCTGTCGAGGCCGCTGAGGACGGGGACTTCTCCGAGGACGCCGAGCAGATCGTCGACGCCGTGGATGGCGACGAGGACGAGGTCGAGGCGGCGGAGGCCGAGACCGGCCTGCCCGCCGAGGAGGCCGCGCTGCACGAGGTGGGCGACGCCGAGGCGGCCGCCGACGAGGCGTTCACCGAGGTCGCCGTCGAGGAGGAGCCGGCCGAGGAGGTCGACCCGGTCGCCAAGTTCCGCGAGGAGCTGCGCACCCTGCCCGGCGAGTGGTACGTGATCCACACCTACGCCGGCTACGAGAACCGGGTGAAGCAGAACCTGGAGCAGCGCGCCGTCTCGCTGAACGTCGAGGAGTACATCTTCCAGGCCGAGGTGCCGCAGGAAGAGGTCGTCCAGATCAAGAACGGCGACCGCAAGACGATCCGGCAGAACAAGCTCCCCGGCTACGTGCTGGTCCGCCTCGACCTGACCGCCGAGTCCTGGGGCGTGGTGCGCAACACCCCGGGTGTCACCGGCTTCGTCGGCAACGCCTACGACCCGTACCCGCTGACCCTGGACGAGGTCGTCAAGATGCTCGCCCCCGACGTCGAGCGTGCGGCGGCCAAGGAGGCCGGCCGGCCCTCGCAGGTCCGCCCGGCCGAGATCCAGGTGCTCGACTTCGAGGTCGGCGACTCGGTCACCGTCACCGACGGTCCGTTCGCCACCCTGCAGGCGACCATCAACGAGATCAACCCCGACTCGAAGAAGGTCAAGGGCCTGGTCGAGATCTTCGGTCGCGAGACCCCGGTCGAGCTGTCGTTCGACCAGATCCAGAAGAACTGACCGCAGAGCCTTCTCGGGGGCGGGGCCCAGGCCCCGCCCCCGAACCCGTTTTGGCCGGGCGACGTATCCGCGTTAGCCTGGTCCGCTGTGTGTACGCATACCCGGGTGTCGCCCCGGAGCCGTGCACACGTCCATCGAAGGAAGGACCCGGAGAGACATGCCTCCCAAGAAGAAGAAGGTCACGGGGCTTATCAAGCTCCAGATCAACGCCGGTGCGGCCAACCCGGCCCCGCCGGTCGGCCCCGCGCTGGGTCAGCACGGCGTCAACATCATGGAGTTCTGCAAGGCCTACAACGCCGCGACCGAGTCGCAGCGTGGCATGGTCGTGCCGGTGGAGATCACGGTCTACGACGACCGCAGCTTCACCTTCATCACCAAGACTCCGCCGGCCGCGCGCCTCATCCTGAAGGCCGCGGGCGTGGAGAAGGGCTCCGGCGAGCCGCACAAGACCAAGGTCGCCAAGCTGACCTCGGCCCAGGTGCGCGAGATCGCCACCACCAAGCTCCCCGACCTGAACGCCAACGACCTGGACGCCGCCGCGAAGATCATCGCGGGTACCGCCCGGTCCATGGGCATCACGGTCGAGGGCTGAACCCCTTCTTTCGTCGTTCAGTGGTAGGGCCAGCGCGGCCCGTACACCACGACTCCACAACTCAGGAGCAGCAGTGAAGCGCAGCAAGGCTCTCAAGGCCGCGGACCTCAAGGTCGACAGCGACCGCCTGTACGCCCCGCTCGAGGCCATCCGCCTCGCCCGGGAGACCTCCACCAGCAAGTTCGACGCGACCGTCGAGGTTGCCATGCGTCTGGGTGTCGACCCGCGCAAGGCCGACCAGATGGTCCGCAGCACCGTCAACCTGCCGCACGGTACCGGTAAGACCGCCCGGGTCCTGGTCTTCGCGACCGGTGACCGTGCCGCGGCTGCGGAGGCTGCGGGCGCCGACATCGTCGGCTCCGACGAGCTGATCGACGAGGTCGCCAAGGGTCGCCTGGACTTCGACGCCGTCGTCGCCACCCCGGACCTGATGGGCAAGGTCGGCCGCCTGGGCCGCGTGCTCGGTCCGCGTGGTCTGATGCCGAACCCGAAGACCGGCACCGTCACCCCGGACGTGGCGAAGGCTGTCACCGACATCAAGGGTGGCAAGATCGAGTTCCGCGTGGACAAGCACTCGAACCTGCACTTCATCATCGGGAAGGCCTCCTTCACCGACGAGCAGCTGGTCGAGAACTACGCCGCGGCGCTGGACGAGGTCCTGCGGGCCAAGCCGTCCGCCGCCAAGGGTCGCTACATCAAGAAGACCGCGATCTCCACCACGATCGGCCCCGGCATCCAGGTCGACCCGAACCGCACCCGGAACCTCCTCGTCGAGGAAGACCCGGCGTCGGTCTGACGCCGAGCGAGCTTGCGAGTGAGGTGGCAGGACCAGCCCATTCGCACAGCGTCGGTCTGATCCACCTGATGTGATCCATCTGGTCGGACCGATCTGGTCTGACGCACCGTCAGGGCCCGTGCTCCACAGGGAGCACGGGCCCTGACCCGTTCTCGCCCCGGGAACCGAAACCCCCTCTCACCCTGTCCTCATGGTCGGTTAGAGTCCGCAGGTCATCAGAGAGACGTACAAAAGGGGGAATCACCGTGCGCATCGTGCGGATCGCGGCGGCGTTGACCGGGTCGGCCCTGCTGATCGGGTCGCTGGCGGCCTGCGGGAGCAGCGCCAAGTCGAGCACCGGCGCCACCGGCGGGAACGCGGGTGCGCCCGCCCTGCCGGACCTCGGGCCGAAGGCTGAGCTGGTCGCGGCGGCCGCCGTGATGCAGAAGGCCGGCAGCGCCGACGTCGCCCTCACCTCCGCCGGCGGCTCCTCGGGCAGCGGCAGTGGCGTCTACGCCTGGAGCGGCAAGCCGGCCCTGGACCTGTCCGAGCAGCAGTCCGGCAAGACGATCAAGTTCCGGGCGGTGGACGGCAGCTCCTACCTCGGCGTGGACGACACCCAGGCCGCCACCGTCGGTGGCAAGCACTGGCTCGACCTCACCACGTCGTCCGGCGCCGCCGGCATGGGCGATCCGTTCACCGCGCTGGCCGTGCTGATGAACCCGGCCGCCGAGCTCACCGTCGCCGCGCAGAACGGCACGCTCAGCAAGGTCGGCTCGGAGCAGGTGGCGGGCACCGGCACCACGCACTACCGCAGCTCGATGCCGGCCCAGAGCCTGGTCGACCAGCTGCCCAACCTCACCGACGCGCAGCGCAAGGCCGCCCTGCAGGTGGCCACCTCCGGCGGCGCCACGGTGATCACCGACTTCTGGGTGGACGGCAAGCACCAGCTGGTCCAGATGCAGGAGCAGACCTCCGACGGCTCCTCACCGAGCAGTGGCGCCGGCGGCTCCAGCGCCAGCACCGTCAAGTACTCCAACCTCGGCGTGAAGGTCAGCGTCAGCCCGCCGGCCGCGAGCGACCAGGCCGCCCCGGCCGACGCCCTCAAGCTGCTCAGCAGCCTCGGCTGAATCCCGGCGAGGGGACTCGCATGACCTGACCCCCAGGGGAGCGGTCAACGAACACATGGCACTCTGAGCTGATCGGACCGGAGCAGGAGGCGGGCGTGGCGGGAGCGCACAGGACAGCGGGCGCGGCGGTGGTCGCCGTCGCGCTGGCCGCTGCCCTGGCGGCCTGTGGCGGGGGCGGTGGCCGGCCGGTGGTCGGCGCCACGCCCTCCCCGTCCGTCACCGCCTCCGCCTCGCCCTCCAAGCCGGCCGACCGCTCCCCGCAGGGCGTCCTGCTCTCCGCCGAGCAGGTGCTGCAGACCGCCCGCCGGGCCAAGCTCAGTTACCGCTTCGACAACCCGGACGGCACCAGCGACAGCGCCGACGGGGTGCTCTACTGGGCGCCGCGGACGATCATGCAGCTGACCAAGACCACCCCGGGCGCCACCGATCAGCTGATCGTCATGGACACCATCAGCTACCAGGGGGGCGACGCGGCCACTGCGGCCCGGCTGGGTGGCAAGCACTGGCAGAAGAGCGCCGAGGTGTTGGGCCCCGACGGCCGCCCCGAGACGCCGTTCGCCGCGCTGGTCGACCAGCTCAACCCGCTGCAGGCGGTCACCGCCGCGGCGAACGCCGGCGACCTGCAGAAGGTGGGGGAGGAGAAGGTGGGCGACCAGACCGCGGAGCACTACACCGCCACCGTCACGGTCGCCGGCTACGCGGCCGCCCAGCTCAACCTGCTGACCGCCGACCGCCGCACCCAGCTGGCGGCGACGCTCAGCCAGGGCGGGGTGGGCGCGCTGAGCCTGGATCTCTGGCTCAACGACAAGGACCAGCTGGTCCAGCTCCAGCGTTCCGGTGCCGGCAGCAAGGGCGAGCTGGTGCAGGTGGTGCAGTACAGCGACTTCGGCAGCAGCCAGCTGGCCGTCACCGCGCCGGCCGAGGGCGACACCCAGGACCTCGGCAGCTCCTGAGCCCGCGCACCGGATTTGGTGTCCGTACGCCTCAACCCGTACGCTGGGCTCTGCCAAAGACCGCTGGTTGTCGTGCCGTGTCCGTGAGGAGACGCTCGACCGAAGGATCTGCGCTTCGTCGCAGGCAGCCCGCGCAGGAGTGTCTGGAGCTTGGACTTCCGTCCGTACGGTTTCCCCGTTCGGCCGTCGAGGTCCGTCACGAGCCCCGAGCGCCCTGTGCGCCGGGGCTCTTCTCGTTCTCGCGACGAGTTCTCCGCGAGGGCTTCCTTCCCTTCCAAGGTCCGACGGCACAGTAGGTCGACTTGTCCAGGTCGGCCGACCTCGACATCACGGAAGGAGGCGTAAGCCTATGGCAAGGCCCGACAAGGCTGCTGCCGTCGCGGAGATCGCGGACAAGTTCCGTTCCTCCAACGCGGCCGTGCTGACCGAGTACCGCGGTCTGACGGTGAAGCAGGTCAAGACCCTGCGTCGCTCGCTGGGTGCTAACGCCCAGTACGCCGTGGTGAAGAACACGCTGACCAAGATTGCGGCCAATGAGGCCGGGATCACGGAGCTCGACGACCAGTTCACCGGTCCGACGGCTGTCGCCTTCGTCACCGGTGACCCGGTGGAGTCGGCGAAGGCTCTGCGTGACTTCGCCAAGGAGAACCCGGCTCTCATCATCAAGGGCGGTGTCCTTGACGGTAAGGCGCTGACCGCCGATGAGATCAAGAAGCTCGCGGACCTCGAGTCCCGCGAGGTGCTGCTCGCCAAGCTGGCGGGTGCCATGAAGGCCAAGCCCTCGCAGGCTGCCGCGGTCTTCCAGGCCCTGCCCTCGAAGCTCGTCCGCACCGTGGACGCGCTGCGCGAGAAGAAGGCCGAGCAGGGCGGTGCCGGTACGCCGGCTCCCGCCGAGGACGCCGCCGCCGAGTAATCGGCGACGGGCTGACGCCCTCGCAGCGGGCCCGCGCCCGCCAACCCCGTACATCCCGGCACCACCTGCCGAATTAGTGGAAGGACGCCATCATGGCGAAGCTGTCCCAGGACGACCTGCTCGCGCAGTTCGAGGAGATGACCCTCATCGAGCTCTCCGAGTTCGTGAAGGCGTTCGAGGAGAAGTTCGACGTCACCGCGGCCGTCGCCGTCGCCGCCGGCCCGGCCGGCCCGGCCGCTGCCGTCGAGGCCGTCGAGGAGCAGGACGAGTTCGACGTCATCCTCGAGGGTGCCGGCGACAAGAAGATCCAGGTCATCAAGGAGGTGCGCACCCTGACCTCCCTCGGCCTGAAGGAGGCCAAGGACCTCGTTGACACCGCCGGCGCCAAGGTGCTGGAGAAGGTCGCCAAGGACGTTGCCGAGAAGGCCAAGGCTGCCCTCGAGGCCGCTGGCGCCAAGGTCACCGTCAAGTGACTTCTCGCTCCTGAGCGAGCTCTTCGGGCCGGGCCGGCCACCCCTCGCGGGTGGCCGGCCCGGCCTTTTGCTGTCAGCCTTCTGTCAGCCCCGCCGGGTAAGGTGATCACGTTCCGCTCGCCCACCGCGGCGGGGGCCCCGGCGGCACTTGTGCCGGGTCCGCTGTAACGCGTCGGGTGCCCGGAGCGATGGAGAGTGCGAGGTCCGCGCTTCGGCAGGGCCTTGACGAACGGCACGCGGCGCGCGATTCTCGAGGCGCGCGCCGACACCGCGAGAGCGGTCGGCCGTTAGTTTGAGTGGCCCCTGGATGCATAACCAGGGGGCGCGGCGGGAAATGACTCCACGTGAGTCGCGGTGTCTGCCTCAGGCGAGGTTGGGCACCGCTGCGGTGCGCAGGGGCTGCCCAGGGCAGTAGCAGTGACGGTAGTAGGCAGTGGCAGGTCGAGCAGTAGGGAGTGTCCGATTCGGTCTCCGAATCAGGGCTGGACAGCAGTGTCGCCTTTGGCTACACTGTCCCTTTGCGCTGCCTGTTAGCTGCTCCGTGACTCGTCGCCCGGAGTCTGCGCTGCCCTGACCTGGGGTTTCCCCCCTCGGCAAGGCCCGGCCGGTACGCGCGTAGTGAGCTCCGAGCCCTCGGAAGGACCCCCCCTCTTGGCCGCGCCGCGCAACGCCTCGAACAACGCCAATTCCACCGCCCCGCTCCGCGTCTCCTTCGCGAAGATCAAGGAGCCCCTCGAGGTCCCGAACCTCCTGGCCCTGCAGACCGAGAGCTTTGACTGGCTGCTCGGCAATGCGGCCTGGAAGTCCCGGGTCGAGGCGGCCCTGGAGAGTGGTCAGGACGTCCCCACGAAGTCCGGTCTGGAGGAGATCTTCGAAGAGATCTCCCCGATCGAGGACTTCAGCGGGTCGATGTCCCTGACCTTCCGCGACCACCGTTTCGAGCCGCCGAAGAACTCCATTGACGAGTGCAAGGACCGCGACTTCACCTTCGCGGCCCCGCTCTTCGTCACCGCCGAGTTCACGAACAACGAGACCGGTGAGATCAAGTCTCAGACGGTCTTCATGGGCGACTTCCCGCTCATGACCCACAAGGGCACGTTCGTGATCAACGGCACCGAGCGTGTCGTCGTCTCCCAGCTCGTCCGCTCGCCGGGCGTGTACTTCGACTCCACCCTGGACAAGGTGTCCGACAAGGACATCTACTCCTGCAAGGTCATCCCCTCGCGTGGTGCCTGGCTGGAGATGGAGATCGACAAGCGCGACATGGTCGGTGTCCGCATCGACCGCAAGCGCAAGCAGTCGGTCACCGTGCTGCTCAAGGCTCTCGGCTGGACCAACGAGATGATTCTCGAGGAGTTCGGCGAGTACGAGTCGATGCGCGCCACCCTGGAGAAGGACCACACCCAGGGCCAGGACGACGCGCTGCTCGACATCTACCGCAAGCTGCGTCCCGGCGAGCCGCCGACCCGTGAGGCCGCGCAGACCCTGCTCGAGAACCTCTACTTCAACCCCAAGCGCTACGACCTCGCCAAGGTCGGCCGCTACAAGGTCAACCGCAAGCTGGGCAACGCCGAGTCGCTGGACTCCGGCGTGCTCACCGAGCCCGACATCATCGGTGCGATCAAGTACCTGGTGAAGCTGCACGCGGGCGAGACCGAGTGGCGTGACAACGAGGGTCGCGACATCGTCGTCGAGGTCGATGACATCGACCACTTCGGCAACCGTCGCCTGCGCAACGTCGGCGAGCTCATCCAGAACCAGGTCCGTACCGGCCTGGCCCGGATGGAGCGCGTCGTGCGCGAGCGCATGACCACCCAGGACGTCGAGGCGATCACGCCGCAGACCCTGATCAACATCCGGCCGGTCGTCGCCTCCATCAAGGAGTTCTTCGGCACCAGCCAGCTGTCCCAGTTCATGGACCAGACGAACCCGCTGTCGGGCCTGACCCACAAGCGTCGTCTGTCCGCGCTGGGCCCCGGTGGTCTGTCCCGTGAGCGGGCCGGCTTCGAGGTCCGTGACGTGCACCCCTCGCACTACGGCCGCATGTGTCCGATCGAGACCCCCGAAGGCCCGAACATCGGTCTGATCGGGTCGCTGGCCTCGTACGGCCGGGTGAACGCCTTCGGCTTCATCGAGACCCCGTACCGCAAGGTCGTCGAGGGCATCGTCACCGAGCAGGTGGACTACCTGACCGCTGACGAGGAGGACCGCTTCGTCATCGCGCAGGCCAACGCGCCGCTGACCGAGGACCTGCACTTCGCCGAGCCGCGCGTGCTGGTGCGTCGCCGTGGCGGCGAGATCGACTACATCCCCGGCACCGAGATCGACTACATGGACGTCTCGCCGCGCCAGATGGTGTCGGTCGCGACCGCCATGATCCCCTTCCTCGAGCACGACGACGCCAACCGCGCGCTGATGGGCTCGAACATGATGCGCCAGGCGGTGCCGCTGCTGAAGAGCGAGGCTCCGCTGGTCGGCACCGGCATGGAGTACCGCTGCGCCGTCGACGCCGCGGACGTCATCACCGCCGAGAAGGCCGGTGTGGTGCAGGAGGTCTCGGCCGACTACGTCACCGTGGCCAACGACGACGGCACGTACAACACGTACCGCGCCGCCAAGTTCACCCGCTCCAACCAGGGCACCGCCTTCAACCAGAAGGTGCTCGTGGACGAGGGCGCCCGGGTCGAGGCCGGCCAGGTGCTGGCCGACGGCCCGTGCACCGACGAGGGCGAGATGGCGCTGGGCAAGAACCTGCTCGTCGCCTTCATGTCCTGGGAGGGTCACAACTACGAGGACGCGATCATCCTGTCGCAGCGCCTCGTGCAGGACGACGTCCTCTCCTCGATCCACATCGAGGAGCACGAGGTCGACGCCCGTGACACCAAGCTGGGTCCGGAGGAGATCACCCGGGACATCCCGAACGTCTCCGAGGAGGTCCTCGCCGACCTCGACGAGCGCGGCATCATCCGGATCGGCGCGGACGTCGTCACCGGCGACATCCTGGTCGGCAAGGTCACGCCCAAGGGTGAGACCGAGCTGACCCCGGAGGAGCGCCTGCTCCGCGCGATCTTCGGTGAGAAGGCCCGTGAGGTCCGCGACACCTCGCTGAAGGTGCCGCACGGTGAGTCCGGCAAGGTCATCGGCGTGCGCGTCTTCGACCGCGAAGAGGGCGACGAGCTGCCCCCGGGCGTCAACCAGCTGGTCCGGGTCTACGTGGCCCAGAAGCGCAAGATCACCAACGGTGACAAGCTGGCCGGCCGACACGGCAACAAGGGTGTCATCTCCAAGATCCTCCCCGTCGAGGACATGCCGTTCCTCGAGGACGGCACCCCGGTCGACATCATCCTCAACCCGCTGGGTGTCCCGTCCCGAATGAACCCGGGACAGGTCCTGGAGATCCACCTCGGCTGGCTCGCCCAGCAGGGCTGGGACGTCTCCGGTCTGGCCGACGAGTGGGCCCGCCGCCTGCAGGCGATCGGCGCGGACAAGGTCGAGGGTGGCACCAACCTCGCCACCCCGGTCTTCGACGGCGCCCGCGAGGACGAGATCACCGGTCTGCTGGACCACACCACGCTCACCCGTGACGGCGAGCGCCTGGTGAACTCCACCGGTAAGGCCCGGCTGTTCGACGGCCGTTCCGGCGAGCCGTTCCCGATGCCGATCTCGGTCGGCTACATGTACATCCTCAAGCTGCACCACCTGGTCGACGACAAGCTGCACGCTCGTTCGACCGGTCCGTACTCGATGATCACCCAGCAGCCGCTGGGTGGTAAGGCGCAGTTCGGTGGTCAGCGCTTCGGTGAGATGGAGGTGTGGGCACTCGAGGCTTATGGCGCGGCGTACGCCCTCCAGGAGCTGCTCACCATCAAGTCCGACGACGTCCTGGGCCGCGTGAAGGTCTACGAGGCGATCGTCAAGGGCGAGAACATCCCCGAGCCCGGCATTCCCGAGTCCTTCAAGGTGCTCATCAAGGAAATGCAGTCGCTCTGCCTCAACGTGGAGGTGCTGTCCTCGGACGGTTCCAACATCGAGCTGCGGGACTCCGACGAGGATGTCTTCCGCGCCGCCGAGGAGCTCGGTATTGACCTGTCCCGGCGCGAGCCGAGCAGCGTCGAAGAGGTCTGACGGAGGTTGGGCCGGCTGCGCGATCAGCAGCCGGCCCGCCCCCAGGCCCCCCTCAGACCAGATGAACGACTTTCGACTTACGAAAGAGGGCTTGACGACCAGTGCTTGACGTCAACTTCTTCGACGAGCTCCGCATCGGCCTCGCGACCGCCGACGACATCCGCCAGTGGTCGCACGGCGAGGTCAAGAAGCCGGAGACCATCAACTACCGCACGCTGAAGCCGGAAAAGGACGGCCTTTTCTGCGAGAAGATCTTCGGTCCCACCCGGGACTGGGAGTGCTACTGCGGTAAGTACAAGCGTGTCCGCTTCAAGGGCATCATCTGCGAGCGCTGCGGCGTCGAGGTGACCCGCGCCAAGGTGCGTCGTGAGCGGATGGGCCACATCGAGCTGGCCGCCCCGGTCACCCACATCTGGTACTTCAAGGGTGTCCCCAGCCGTCTGGGCTACCTGCTCGACCTGGCGCCGAAGGACCTCGAGAAGGTCATCTACTTCGCCGCCTACATGATCACCTGGGTGGACGACGAGCGTCGCCAGCGCGACCTCCCGTCCCTGGAGGCGCACGTCTCCGTCGAGCGCCAGCAGATCGAGAACCGCCGTGACGCGGACCTCGAGGCTCGGGCAAAGAAGGCCGAGACCGACCTGGCCGAGCTGGAGGCCGAGGGCGCCAAGGCCGACGTGCGCCGCAAGGTGCGCGAGGGTGCCGAGCGTGAGATGAAGCAGCTGCGCGACCGTGCGCAGCGCGAGATCGACCGCCTGGACGAGGTGTGGGCCCGGTTCAAGAACCTCAAGGTCCAGGACCTCGAGGGTGACGAGCTGCTCTACCGCGAGCTGCGCGACCGGTTCGGCACCTACTTCTCCGGCTCGATGGGCGCGGCGGCCCTCAAGGACCGCCTGGAGACCTTCGACCTGGCCGAGGAGTCCGAGCGGCTGCGCGAGATCATCCGCACCGGCAAGGGCCAGAAGAAGACCCGTGCGCTCAAGCGCCTCAAGGTCGTCTCCGCCTTCCTGCAGACCACCAACAAGCCCAACGGCATGGTGCTGGACTGCGTCCCGGTGATCCCGCCGGACCTGCGTCCGATGGTGCAGCTGGACGGTGGCCGCTTCGCGACCTCCGACCTGAACGACCTGTACCGCCGCGTGATCAACCGCAACAACCGCCTGAAGCGGCTGCTCGACCTCGGCGCGCCCGAGATCATCGTGAACAACGAGAAGCGGATGCTCCAGGAGGCGGTCGACGCCCTCTTCGACAACGGCCGTCGTGGTCGCCCGGTGACGGGCCCCGGCAACCGTCCGCTGAAGTCCCTCAGCGACATGCTGAAGGGCAAGCAGGGTCGTTTCCGTCAGAACCTGCTCGGCAAGCGCGTCGACTACTCGGCCCGTTCGGTCATCGTCGTCGGCCCGCAGCTCAAGCTGCACCAGTGCGGTCTGCCCAAGGCCATGGCGCTGGAGCTCTTCAAGCCGTTCGTGATGAAGCGCCTGGTCGACCTGAACCACGCGCAGAACATCAAGTCGGCCAAGCGCATGGTCGAGCGCGCGCGCCCGGTGGTGTGGGACGTCCTCGAAGAGGTCATCGCCGAGCACCCGGTGCTGCTGAACCGTGCGCCCACCCTGCACCGCCTCGGCATCCAGGCCTTCGAGCCGCAGCTGGTCGAGGGCAAGGCCATCCAGATCCACCCGCTCGTCTGTACCGCGTTCAACGCGGACTTCGACGGTGACCAGATGGCCGTCCACCTGCCGCTCTCCGCGGAGGCGCAGGCCGAGGCCCGCATCCTGATGCTGTCCTCGAACAACATCCTGAAGCCGGCCGACGGTCGCCCCGTCACCATGCCGACCCAGGACATGGTGCTCGGTCTCTTCTTCCTCACCTCGGACCGCGAGGAGGTGAAGGGCGGTGGCCGCTCCTTCTCCTCGACCGCCGAGGCGATCATGGCCTTCGACGCCCGCGAGCTGGACGTCCAGGCCCCGATCGAGCTGCGGCTGCCGATCGGCACCGTGCCGCCGCGCGGCTGGACCCCGCCGGTGGTGGACGCCGAGTGGACCGACGGCCGGCCGAGCTGGACCGAGGGCGAGCCGTTCCGCCTGAACACCACCCTGGGCCGCGCGCTCTTCAACGAGCTGCTGCCCGAGGACTACCCGTTCGTCGACTACGAGGTGGGCAAGAAGCAGCTCTCCGCGATCGTCAACGACCTGGCGGAGCGCTACCCCAAGGTCATCGTCGCGGCGACCCTGGACAACCTGAAGGCGGCCGGCTTCCACTGGTCGACCCGGTCCGGTGTCACCGTCTCGATCTCGGACGTCGTCGTGCCGCCGAGCAAGCCGCAGATTCTCGAGGGCTACGAGGCGCAGGCCGAGAAGGTCCAGAAGAACTACGAGCGCGGTCTGATGACCAACGACGAGCGCAAGCAGGAAATGGTCAACATCTGGACCAAGGCGACCAACGAGGTCGCCGAGGCCATGAACGCGAACTTCCCGAAGACCAACCCCATCTTCATGATGGTCGACTCGGGTGCTCGCGGAAACATGATGCAGATGCGTCAGATCGCCGGTATGCGTGGTCTGGTGTCGAACGCCAAGAACGAGACGATCCCGCGTCCCATCAAGGCGTCGTTCCGTGAGGGCCTGTCGGTGCTGGAGTACTTCATCTCCACCCACGGTGCCCGTAAGGGTCTGGCCGACACCGCGCTGCGTACCGCCGACTCGGGTTACCTGACCCGTCGTCTGGTGGACGTCTCGCAGGACGTGATCATCCGCGAGGAGGACTGCGGCACCGAGCGCGGCCTCAAGCTGGCGATCGGTTCGGTCGGCGAGGACGGCGTGCTGCGCAAGGCCGACGACGTCGAGACCAGCGTCTACGCCCGCATGCTGGCCGAGGACATCACCGTCGACGGCAAGCTCATCGCGACCGCCAACACCGACCTCGGTGACGTGCTGATCGACGAGCTGATCCGCCACGGCATCGGCGAGGTCAAGACCCGTTCGATCCTGACCTGTGAGTCGGCCGTCGGCACCTGTGCCTTCTGCTACGGCCGTTCGCTGGCCACCGGCAAGCTGGTCGACATCGGTGAGGCGGTCGGCATCATCGCCGCCCAGTCCATCGGTGAGCCCGGCACCCAGCTGACCATGCGTACCTTCCACACCGGTGGTGTGGCCGGTGACGACATCACCCAGGGTCTGCCGCGTGTCGTCGAGCTCTTCGAGGCCCGTACCCCCAAGGGTGTGGCCCCGATCTCGGAGGCCTCCGGCCGGGTCCGGATCGAGGACACCGAGAAGACCCGCAAGCTCGTCGTCACCCCGGACGACGGCACCGAGGAGATCGCCTACCCGGTCTCCAAGCGTGTCAAGCTGCTGGTCAGCGAGGGCGAGGCGGTCGAGGTCGGCCAGAAGCTGACCCAGGGCGCCACCAACCCGCACGACGTGCTGCGGATCATGGGCCAGCGTGCCGTCCAGATTCACCTGGTCGCCGAGGTCCAGAAGGTCTACAACTCGCAGGGTGTGTCGATCCACGACAAGCACATCGAGATCATCATTCGGCAGATGCTCCGCCGCGTGACGATCATCGAGTCGGGCGACGCCGAGCTGCTCCCGGGCGAGCTCGTCGAGCGCGGCCGCTTCGAGACCGAGAACCGTCGGGTGGTCTCCGAGGGCGGTCACCCCGCCTCCGGTCGTCCGCAGCTGATGGGTATCACCAAGGCCTCGCTGGCCACCGAGTCCTGGCTGTCGGCCGCCTCCTTCCAGGAGACGACCCGGGTGCTCACCGACGCGGCGATCCACGCCAAGTCGGACCCGCTGCTGGGCCTCAAGGAGAACGTCATCCTCGGCAAGCTCATCCCGGCCGGTACGGGTCTGCCCCGCTACCGCAACATCCGGGTCGAGCCGACCGAGGAGGCCAAGGCCGCGATGTACTCGGCCGTCGGCTACGACGACTACGACCTGTCGCCCTTCGGCGCCGGCTCCGGCCAGGCGGTTCCGCTGGACGACTACGACTACGGGCCGTACACCGGCTGAGTCGTTCGCTGAACCGCAGGGCGGTCACCCCACCGGGGTGGCCGCCCTGCGGCGTTTCCAGGCGCCCCCAGGCGTCTCCAGGCGTCTCCAGGCGTCGTCCAGTCCGGCTCGCGACGGGCGGCCATGCCGCCGAGCGAGCGTGCGAGGACGTGGCTGCCGCGATTCCGGCAGCCTCAGGCCCGGCGAAAGTCGGCTGGTAGTGTGCCGCCATGCGAATCTTGGTCACCGGTGGCAGCGGTTACATCGGCTCTCACACCACGCTCCAGCTCATCGCGGCGGGCCACGAGGTGGTGATCGCGGACAACTTCAGCAGGAGCAAGCCGTCGGTCCTCGGCCGCCTCGAGTCGCTGTCGGGCGTGCCGATCAAGCACCACGTCATCGACCTCACCGACCAGGACGAGACCGACCGTCTCTTCGCCCAGGGGGCGTTCGACGCGGTGATCCACTTCGCCGGGCTGAAGGCGGTCGGGGAGTCCGTCGCGATGCCGCTCGAGTACTACGCGAATAACCTCGGTTCGACCCTCTCCGTGCTGGCCGCGATGCGTGCGCACGGTGTCAAGAAGCTGGTCTTCTCCTCCTCCGCCACCGTCTACGGCGAGGACGCGCCGGCGCCGATGCGGGAGCCCTTCCCCACCTCGGCGACCAACCCCTACGGCTGGACCAAGGTGATGCAGGAGCAGATGCTGCGCGACCTCGGCGTGGCCGACCCGGAGATGCGGATCGCGCTGCTGCGCTACTTCAACCCGGTCGGCGCCCACCAGTCCGGGACGATCGGCGAGGACCCGCACGGGGTGCCCAACAACCTGATGCCGCTGGTCGCCCAGGTCGCCGTCGGGCGACGCGCCGGCCTCCAGGTCTTCGGCACCGACTACCCCACGCCCGATGGCACCGCGCGGCGTGACTACCTGCACGTCGAGGACCTGGCCGCCGGCCACGTCGCCGCCCTGAAGAAGCTGGGCGAGACGCAGGAGCCGGTCTCGACCTGGAACCTGGGCACCGGGAGGCCGACTTCGGTCCGCGAGATGGTGTCGGCGTTCGCCAAGGCGAGTGGCCGGGAGATCCCGACCGTCGACGCGCCGCGCCGCCCCGGCGACATCGCGGACTCCTACGCGGACCCGGCCAAGGCCCAGGCCGAGCTCGGCTGGGTGGCCACCCGCACCATCGACGACATGTGCGCGGACACCTGGCGCTGGCAGTCGCAGAACCCGGACGGTTTCCCGGAAGCCTGACGTCCCGGGTACTACGGGCACTAGGAGCTGTTCGGGGTTCGGATCATGTGGTTGAGGTGAGGTGCTTCAGCCACATGATCGAGCCTCGGAGGTGGAGTGCGGCCTCGAAGCTCTCCTGGCTCTTGTCGTAGCGAGTGGCCACCCCGCGCCAGGTCTTGAGCTTCTGGAAGCAGCGTTCGACGGTGTTCCTCTCCTTGTAGAGCTCGGCGTCCTGGCTGACGGGCCGGCCACCTCGGCTGCCCTTCTTCTTGCGGTTGGCGGCTTGGTCCCCCTTCTCCGGGATGACGGCCCTGATGCCGCGTTTGCGCAGGTAGGCCCGATTGGCCTTGGAGGAGTAGGCCTTGTCCCCGGCGACTGCGTCCGGTCTGGTGCGCGGGCGGCCGACCGGCCCCGGGACCCTGATCTTCTCCAGCACGGTCCGGAACAGCGGGCAGTCCGCCGCCTGACCGGGTGTCAGGACGAAGGCCAGCGGCAGCCCGGCGGAGTCGACCGCGGCATGGATCTTGCTGCTCAGGCCGCCCCGGGACCGGCCGAGTCCGGCAGCCTTCGCACGGGCTTTGCGGCGACGCCGCGTTGCGGCAGGATCCGCGCCCGCCCGGTCCGCGGCGGTCGTGTCCGCCGGGGCTTGCGGTGCACCACCCGCCACACCGGCGGTTGGCGCGGCAGTGGAGCCCCTTTTTCCTCGGTCAGTGCCTGTTCGAGGGCGTCCAGGGTCTCCCCAGCGACGGCCAGGCCGGACGAGTCCTGGTGCCCGCGCACCACCGTGGAGTCCACGCTCACCAGCTCCAGACCGACCAGCCCACGCCCGGCCGCCTCCGCGATCAACGCGTCCATCAACCCCTGGAACACCCCGGCCCTGGCCCAGTTGCTGAACCGGGAGTACACCGTGGACCAGGGCCCGTACCTCTCTGGGACATCACGCCACCCGGACCCGGTCCGGAAACGCCAGATCACCCCGTTGAACTGGTCCCGCACCCGCCGGGGCAACGGCCCCGTAGCCGCGACCGGCAGAAGGGGCTCGATCAGCATCCACTCGGCATCCGTCACATCAAAACGCGCCACACCCGAGTTCTACCAGCAGCCAGCACCACAAAGAGATCCAAACCCCAGACAGCTCCTAGCTGACGCGGAACACCGGGCCCCGCGCGGTGAACGGCAGCGAGCCGTCCGGCGGCAGCAGGAAGGCGTGCTCGCGGCGCACTCGCAGCACCTCGCAGTAGCCGTCGGTGATCAGCAGGATCGGCGCGCCGGGCGGGAAGTCCTCGGCTCGCTCCAGCAGGTCCACCCCGGGCTGCAGCAGCGTGCCGCCGCGACCGCGCACCCGCAGCCGGCCGGCGATCCGCTCCGGCGGCAGGTAGCCGGCGTCGTAGGCGGCGGCGTCGCAGTACACCACGCGGGCGGCCGGCACGTCCCGGGCGGCCGCGTAGGAGGCGATCGCGCCGAGTGCCTTGCCGAGCAGGCGGCGGTCCATCGACCCGGAGGTGTCGAGCACCACGCCGAAGGTGCAGCGGGCCACCTCCTCGGGCGGGAAGTACCGTCCGGCGCGCGGGATGCCGGGGGAGGAGGCCTGCCGGCGCGAGGGGCGGGCGTAGCTGCGCACGGGCTGCGGCGAGGGGACGAACTCGTCGAACCAGCGGGCGAGGCGGGCGTCCCAGGGCAGCGGCGGGTGGGCCAGCGCGCGGATCTCCTCCTCCAGGCCGGCCGGCAGCAGCCCGCGCTCGCGCCGGTGCAGCTCGAACCCCTGTTGCAGGCCACGGCGGTAGAAGTCGTCGAGGTCGACGTAGTCGCGCGGCTCGCCGAGCGGCGCGCCCAGCACGTCCGGGCGGCCCTTGCCCGCGAGGGTGGCCAGGCGGCGGATCCGGCGCTGGTCGCGGACGATCCGGTCGTACACCTCCTCGGCCGACAGGCCCCGCAACTCCGGGTCGTGCAGCAGCCCTTCGGGCATCTCGCCGACACCCATCTCGAGCAGCCAGCCGTTGATCACATAGTCGGCCGCGACATTGAACAGGTACGGGTCGCGGGCCCCGCGCCGGTCGCCGTGCCGCAGCGCGGCGTGCAGCATCTCGTGGGCCAGGATGAACCGCCACTCCTCGTCGCTGTAGTGGCGCAGCGGGTTGAGGTAGATCTCGCCGGCCTCGGCGTTGACGGCCGCGATCGCGATGCCCTGGGCCCGGGCCAACTCGGCGTCCGCGACCAGGGTGAGGCCGGCCGCGATGCCGCCGAGCAGCGGGTAGGAGGAGATGAACCAGTTCAGCGCGCGGGTCCACGGCCGCTCCGGCAGCCGCGCTCCGGTCAGCTCCTCGCGCCGGCCGCCGGCCAGGTCCATCGCCGCCGACATGGTGCGGGTCAGCGCGGCGGCGAAGGCCACCGTCCAGTCCTCGGGCGTCTGCTGGTACTTGCCGGTCCGCCGGAGGTCCGACGCGGTCCCGGCGGTCCCCGCCACCTCGGGCAGCCCGTCCCGGCGCCAGCGGGCGGCCATCTCCTCCTCGTCCCCGCCGAGGTACGCGCCGGGCAGCTCGAACGGGCTGCGGCCGATCGTGAAGGTGGCCAGGAAGCGGTTGACCACGTGGCAGCGGGCGGCTCGCAGGCAGGCGTCGGGCGGCTCCGGCGGGCCGTCCAGGTGCCCGAAGCCCAGGTGCAGCAGGCAGTGTGCGAACACCCAGGCCCACTCGGCCGGGTCCGCGCGCCGGTTGCCGTCCACGTGCAGCACGCCGTTGGAGTCGACCACCGCCCAGCCGCCCGGCGGCAGGCAGTCGGGGTTGCGGCACAGGCTCACGTCGAGCGAGGCGAAGGCGCTGTTGCGGCGCAGCAACGCCAGCCCCTCGGCGAGCGCCAGGGCGGCCGGGTCCTTGACGTCCGGCTGACGCGGCGGGCGCCTCACCGTCGCGCCTCGACCAGCCGGGGCATGTCCCGGGCCGCCTCGATCAGGAACCAGGCGGGCAGCACCGGGTTGCCGTCCGGGCCGTCCGCGATCACCGTCTGGGCCACCTCGACCGAGATCTCGGCCAACTGCACCAGCAGCGACTTGGCCCGGTAGGCGGTCTGCCGCAGCGCGTCGGAGGCGTACTCCTTCCTGGCGGGCAACTCCTTGACCAGGCGGCCGCGGAAGGCGTCGGCCAGGTAGTAGAGCAGGTCGCGGTCCTCCAGCCGGTGCGGCCAGCGGGCCTCGCCCTTGAGGATCGCGTCCAGCCCGAAGGAGTGCCGCACGATCTTGGCGTAGCCGCAGAAGGCCACCGCGTGCTGCGGCGTCAGCAGCCCGTTCGCCACCACCTTCAGCGTCTCCTCGGCGAGGGTCGGCCCGAAGGAGTGCAGCGCGTCGGAGAGCATGTGCCAGGCGCGCGGGGTGGAGAACGGTTCCTCGGACTTCGGCGGCGCGGACCAGAGGTGGTCCGGACGGTCCGTCAGGTAGTCCACCACCCAGGGGTGGATCCCGCTGCCCGCGGCCCAGCTCAGCCAGTCCGTGGCGCTGGCCCGCAGATGGACGTGGACCAGCCGGTTGACCAGCGCGGAGGCCATCGGCCGGGCCAGTGCGCCGTCCGTGGCCCGGTTGCCCGCGCCGATCACGATGCTGCCCGGTGGCAGCTCGTAGGAGCCGATCCGGCGGTCCAGGATCAGCGAGTAGAAGGCCTTCTGCACATCGGGCGTGGCCGCGTTGAGCTCGTCCAGGAAGAGGCAGTACGGCTCGTCGCGGGCGATGGCCTCCGGCGGGCAGAACCGCGAGCGCCCCTGCGGGGTGATCTGCGGGACCCCGATCAGGTCCTCCGGCGCCAGCTGGGTGCCGATCAGGCTCACGCACTCGAGCCCGAGCGAGTCGGCGAACTCCCGCACCAGCGAGGACTTCCCGATCCCCGGCGCACCCCACAGGAAGACCGGCCGCACGGTGGCCAGCCCGAGCAGCAACTCGGGTACCTGGGACGGGGATACGGTGACAGCACCCTGCACGGGGGATCCTCTGCTGCTCGGCGGACGGTCCGACCAGTGTCCGGGCCACCGCCCGCCCGCGCACCCGCTTTTCGCCGCTGAAACCGGGGTGCGGCCCCGCCCGGCGGGCGCCTACTGTCGGTCGCATGACCCGCACGCTCGTCGCCGTCCTGACCGGAGCCGGCATCTCCACCGACTCCGGCATCCCCGACTACCGCGGCCCGAACGGCCTGTGGCAGCGCGACCCACAGGCCCAGCAACTGGTGACCATCGGCCCCTACCTGGCCGACCCCGAGATTCGCCGCCGCTCCTGGCAACTGCGCCTGGAGACCGGGGCGCTGGCCGCCGAGCCGAACGCCGGGCACCGCGCGCTGGTCGAGCTGGCCGCGAAGCTGCCGGTCCGGGTGCTCACCCAGAACGTCGACGGCCTGCACCAGAAGGCCGGGCTGCCCGACCGCAAGGTGCTCGAACTGCACGGCACCGTGCGGCGCACCCAGTGCGTGGCGTGCCGGCGCTACGGCGAGATGACCGAGGCGCTGGCCCGGGTCACGGCCGGTGAGCCGGACCCCGCCTGCCCGCACTGCGGCGGCATCCTCAAGCCGGCCACCGTGATGTTCGGCGAGAGGCTGGACCCGGTGGTGCTGGCGCAGGCCGACGCGATCGCCAAGGCCTGCGACGTGTTCATCGCGGTCGGCAGCTCGCTGCAGGTCCACCCGGCGGCCGCCCTGCCGCGGATCGCGCTGGAGCACGGCGCCCGGCTGATCGTGGTCAACGGCGAGCCGACCCCGTACGACGAGCCGGCGGCGGAGGTGATCCGGGAGCCGATCTCCACCGCCCTGCCCGCGCTGGTCGCTAGGCTGGCCGGGTGACGCACTTCGATCCCTGGTCAGCGGAGTTCATCGCGCACCCGTACGACGTGTACGCGCAGCTGCGCGAGCGGACCCCGGTGGTCTTCCACGAGCCGACCGGGCAGTGGCTCGTCTCCCGCCACCGGGACGTCAGCGCGCTGCTGCGCGACCGGCGCCTCGGCCGCAGCTACACCCACCGGTTCAGCCACGAAGAGTTCGGGCAGCAGCCGCCCGACCCGGCGCACGAGCCCTTCCACACGCTCAACGGCAACGGGCTGCTCGATCTGGAGGCGCCCGACCACACCCGGATCCGGCGGCTGGTCGCCAAGGCGTTCACGCCGCGGATGGTCGAGGCGCTGCGGCCGACCGTGGCCGCGCTGGCCGACGAGCTGGTCACCGGGCTGCTGAAGGAGGGCGGCGGCGATCTGATCTCCGCCGTCGCCGAGCCGCTGCCGGTCGCGGTGATCGCCGAGATGCTCGGGGTGCCCGCGGCCGACCGGGACCTGCTGCGGCCCTGGTCGGCGGCGATCACCGGGATGTTCGAGCTGAATCCGACGCCGGAGGCCGCGCGGAAGGCGGTGGACGCCAGCGTCGAATTCTCCGACTTCCTGCGCGAGCTGATCCGCGAGCGCCGGGCCAACCCGGGCCCCGACCTGATCTCCGCCCTGATCGCCGCCCAGGAGGAGGGTGACCGGCTGAGCGAGCAGGAGATGGTCTCCACCTGCGTGCTGCTGCTCAACGCCGGCCACGAGGCGACCGTCAACACCACCGGCAACGGCTGGTGGGCGCTCTTCCGCAACCCCGACCAGCTGGCCCTGCTGCGCTCCGACGTCGACCGTCATCTCCCCACCACCATCGAGGAGTTGATGCGCTATGACACCCCGCTGCAGATGTTCGAGCGCTGGGTCCTGGAGGACATCGAGCTGTACGGCAGCACGATCCCGCGCGGTGCCGAGCTGGCCCTGCTCTTTGGCTCGGCCAACCGCGACCCCGAGCGCTTCGCCGAGCCCGAGCGCCTCGACGTGACCCGCACCGAGAATCCGCACCTCAGCTTCGGTGCCGGCATCCACTTCTGCCTCGGCGCTCCGCTGGCCCGCCTCGAACTCACCGAGTCCTACGGCGCGTTGCTCCGCCGCGCGCCCGGCCTGGCGCTGCTGAGCGAACCCACCTGGCAGCCCGGATACGTGATCCGCGGCCTGGACGAATTGCTGGTGACCACGTGAAGCGAGCCACCGGAGCCCTGCTCGGCCTGGCCATCGGCGATGCCATGGGCTATCCGACCGAGTTCCGCACCATCGCCCAGCTCGCCGCCACGGACCCCGACTGGCGCCGTCTGCCGCTGCCCACCCCGGCGTTGATCACCGACGACACCCAGATGACGCTCGCGGTCGCCCGCGCCGTCCGGCTGACCGGCGAGCTGGCCCCGCAGCCCTTCGCCGAGCAGCTGACCGACGAGTTCGTCGCCTGGTGCCACGCGCCCGACAACAACCGGGCACCCGGCCTGACCTGCATGCGCGCCTGCCGGGAGCTGCAACGGCACCCGGGCCGCCCCTGGCAGGTGTCCAGCCAGATGGGTTCCAAGGGGTGCGGCGCCAACATGCGGGTGGCCCCGATCGGCCTGATCCGCTCGTTGACGGCCGATCAGCTGTCCGGTGCCGCCCAGCTCCAGGCCGCCCTGACCCACGGCCACCCGACCGGGCTGGCCGCCAGCAGCCTGACCGCCCACACGGTCCGGCTGCTGATCGAGGGCTGGGCGCCTGAGCAACTGCCGGCCGAACTGCGCCGCTTCGCGCTCGCCAACCGCACCCGCTACGAGTCGTACTGGCTCGGCGACCTGGCCGCCCGCGCCGACGACCGCTTGCCCGAGGACTTCATCGCGCGCGGCTGGGACGAGTGCCTGGAGGTGCTCGACCGGCTGGACGCCGCGCTGGCCGCCCCCGACCGGGAGAGCGACCCGTGCCTGGCCACCGGCGCGGGCTGGATCGCCGAGGAAGCACTGGCCACCGGCCTGCTCTGCTTCCTGCTCTTCCCCGACGACCCGGTCACCGCGGTGCGCCGGGCCGCCTACTCCTCCGGCGACTCCGACTCCATCGCCTGCCTGGCCGGCGCCTTCGCGGGTGCCTACGTCGGCGCGGCCGCCTGGCCGGCCGAGTGGGTGGAGCGGATCGAGCACCGCGACGAGCTGCTGGCCCTCGGCGCCTTCTGGGATTAGCAGGCTCCTACCGCTTGCCGCGCCCCCGCTCCACCCGAGCCCGCCCGTGCAGCGCGGCCCGGTCCGCGGCGGCGCGGCCCGCGGCCCAGCCCTCGCCGTCGCTCACCCGCACCCGCTGCGAGGTGAGCTTGGGGAACATCCGGTCGGTGGCGGAGGAGACCGCCTCCTCGCGGGCGGCCAGCGCGGGCAGCAGCCGCTCGTCCGGCAGCAGTTGTTCGGCGGTGCCGTCCTCGCGCAGGTGCCGCCCGGCGGCCGCCTCCCGGGTGGTCCGCTCGGTGGCCTCGGTCAACCGTTCGCGGATCCGTGCCGCGTAGGAGACCAGGAACGACTGCCGGAACGCCCGGGTGCGGGAGGCCCCGCCCAGGTGCTGCTTGCTGCCCGACTGGTTCATCGCGGCGGTCGCCTGGACCAGCAGCGAGGTGTACAGCAGTTCGACGGCGTCCAGGTCGGAGTCGAAGCCGACCACCGTGCAGAAACCGAACTCCTTCGCCCAGACCACCCGGCAGCGGTTGGCCGCCGCCACCGCGTCCAGCAGCATCGCCTTCGGTCCCTCGTACGGGTTCTCCACCCCGATCCGCACCGCGCCCGGCAGGTCGTCGCGGGCCTGACCGGCGGCCAGCAGCGCCTCGTCGATGCTGTGCTGGGCCATCAACTGCTGCGCCTTCTCGGTCAGCGCCTCGGCCTCCTGCGGGTACTCGGTGGACTCCGCCTTGGCCAGCAGCGCCCGGATCCGGGACAGCATCCGCGGCTCGCCCGGCACCGGGACGGCCGCCCGGTGCTCCACCGGCCGGGAGCCGGGCACCGGACCGACCGGCGCGAGCACCGGCAGCCGGCCGAGCAGCCGCAGCAGTTCGAACACGGCGGTGGCCAGCGCGAACCGGTCCAGCCGGTGCCGCTCGGCGAAGCCGGGCAGGAACCGCTCGTCGCCGGCCCACCAGACGGCGGCCGCCAGCTCGCGCAGTTGCTCCTGCCAGCGCCGGTCCAGCGCGGCGGGAGAGTAGCGGCGCGCCTCGGCGGCGACCAGGTCGACCAGCAGCGTCTGGTGGACCGGGGTCAGGTCCCGGCGGACCAGCCTGGCCAGGTCGGCGGGGCGCCAGCCGCGGGCCCAGAGCCCGCCGAGAGAGCGGTCGGTGAGCAGCAGCAGGCCCCGGCTCATCGCCGGCCAGCGCTCTGCGGAGGCGGCCAGCAGCGAGGCAGCGCCGTCCACCACCTCGTCCAGCCGCCGGTCCGGCGCGGCCAGCACCGTCTGGAGCGCGTGTTCCAGCAACTCGTCGATGCTCTTCTGCTCTTCGTCCACCGAGCCCATGATGCCGCAGCGCCGTGCGGGTCTCGGCGCGATGATGGTGGAACCCTTGGCCGCCCTGGTTCGTCCACAGGGTTGGGAGAGGCATCACGGGAGGAGAGCCGGATGGGTGATGTGCAGCCGTGGCCGTCTGCGGGGGGCCGTCCTGACCGGCCGCAGGGTGGCGGCTGGCAGCCCGCCGGGCAGCACCCCGGGTATGCGGCGATGCGCGCCGCCCACACCGACCGGGACCGCACCGTCGACGTGCTGAAGGCCGCCTACGCCGAGGGCCGGCTGAGTGCCGACGAGTACTCCGCGCGCTTCGACCTGGCGAACCAGGCCCAGACGTACGGCCAGCTGGCCCAGCTGGTCGCCGACCTGCCGTCCGGCCCGATGCCCGGCCCGATGTCCGGCCCCTCGGCGGTGCCGCTCGGCCCGCCGGTGCCGGCCACCTTCCTGCCGCCGACCCGCCAGGCCCGCAACAACGGCGTGGCCATCGCCTCCCTGGTGTTCGGCCTGCTCTGCGTGCCCTCGTTCGGCGCCCTGGGACTGCCGGCCGTGATCACCGGCCACATGGCCCGCCAGCAGATCCGCCGCTCCGAGGAGGGCGGCGACGGCATGGCGACCTTCGGCCTGGTGGTCGGCTACCTCTCGCTGGCCGGCTGGAGCCTGGCCCTGTTCGTGGCGGTGCTGGGTGCGCTCAGTCACCCGTGACGGCGCGCCCCGTCCGGGTCGCCGCCGACCCGGCGCTGTGCTATAGCGGATGAGACGGGTCGGGACGGGGTCCGGAGGATGCCACGATTCCCGCCACGACCAGCCAAGTTCCATTTGTTTTGACCGCGCCCGATGCGCTAGGTACGCTCTGACCTTGTGCCTGGGGTGTCCCCGGGTCCTTGTGCGTGCAAGCACACCGGCCGCCGCGCCACTCGCGTACCGGCGCCGTCGCTGCACAGAGCACCATGGATTCCGCGATCTTCCTCAACTCGCCGAGCGAGCCGGAAGTAGCCCAACACACCCGACCTCGTGGGTCGGCGTGAGCTGGGAACACCGCAGGTTAGTTTCACCCAGCCTTGGCACACAGAAAACGGAGAAACGGTGCCTACGATCCAGCAGCTGGTCCGAAAGGGCCGGCAGGACAAGGTCGAGAAGAACAAGACGCCCGCGCTGAAGGGCTCGCCCCAGCGCCGCGGCGTCTGCACGCGTGTGTACACGACCACCCCGAAGAAGCCGAACTCGGCGCTTCGTAAGGTCGCCCGTGTGCGCCTCACCAGCGGGATCGAGGTCACCGCTTACATCCCCGGCGAGGGCCACAACCTGCAGGAGCACTCCATCGTGCTCGTGCGCGGCGGTCGTGTGAAGGACCTTCCTGGTGTCCGCTACAAGATCATCCGCGGCTCGCTCGACACCCAGGGTGTCAAGAACCGCAAGCAGGCCCGCAGCCGCTACGGCGCCAAGAAGGAGAAGTAAGAATGCCTCGTAAGGGCCCCGCCCCGAAGCGCCCGGTCATCATCGACCCGGTTTACGGCTCCCCGCTGGTGACGTCGCTGGTCAACAAGATCCTGCTGCACGGCAAGCGCTCCACCGCCGAGCGGATCGTCTACGGCGCCCTCGAGGGCGTCCGCGAGAAGACCGGCTCCGACCCCGTCGTGACGCTGAAGCGCGCGCTGGAGAACGTCAAGCCGGCCCTCGAGGTCAAGTCCCGCCGCGTCGGTGGCGCCACCTACCAGGTGCCGGTCGAGGTCCGTCCGGGCCGTGCCAGCACCCTGGCGCTGCGCTGGATGGTCGGCTACTCCCGCGCCCGTCGCGAGAAGACCATGACCGAGCGCCTGATGAACGAGATCCTCGACGCCTCCAACGGCCTGGGCGCTTCCGTCAAGCGTCGCGAGGACACCCACAAGATGGCCGAGTCCAACAAGGCCTTCGCGCACTACCGCTGGTAGTCCGAACCCCGTCACTAGACAGAGAGAGAACGAGCCACAATGGCTGCAACCTCCCTTGACCTCGCCAAGGTCCGCAACATCGGGATCATGGCGCACATCGACGCGGGCAAGACCACCACCACCGAGCGGATCCTGTTCTACACCGGTGTCTCGTACAAGATCGGTGAGGTCCACGATGGCGCTGCCACCATGGACTGGATGGAGCAGGAGCAGGAGCGCGGCATCACGATCACGTCGGCCGCGACGACCTGTCACTGGACCCTCGACGACTCCGACCACACCATCAACATCATCGACACCCCGGGCCACGTCGACTTCACCGTCGAGGTGGAGCGTTCGCTGCGCGTGCTCGACGGTGGCGTGACGGTGTTCGACGGCGTCGCCGGTGTCGAGCCCCAGTCCGAGACCGTGTGGCGGCAGGCTGACCGCTACGGCGTCCCGCGCATCTGCTTCATCAACAAGCTGGACCGCACGGGTGCCGACTTCTACTTCTGCGTGCAGACCATCGTGGACCGCCTCGGCGCGACCCCGCTGGTCATGCAGCTGCCGATCGGCGCCGAGGGCGACTTCGCCGGTGTCGTCGACCTGGTGAAGATGAAGGCCCTGGTCTGGTCCGCGGACGCCCCCAAGGGCGAGATGTACGACACCGTCGAGATCCCGGCCGACCTGGCCGAGAAGGCTGCGGAGTACCGCGAGCAGATGATCGACACCGTGTCGAACACCAGCGACGAGGTGATGGAGCTCGCCCTCGAGGGCGAGGACATCCCCGAGGAGCTGCTGGTCGCCGCGATCCGCAAGGGCACGCTGAACTCGGACTTCACGCCGATCTTCTGTGGCTCCGCGTTCAAGAACAAGGGCGTCCAGCCCCTGCTCGACGCGGTCGTGAAGTACCTGCCGTCGCCGCTCGACATCACGGGCATCGAGGGCACGAAGCCGAACGACCCCGAGACGAAGATCATCCGCAAGGCCTCGGACGACGAGCCGCTCGCCGCGCTCGCGTTCAAGATCATGTCGGACCCGCACCTCGGCAAGCTCACCTTCGTCCGGGTCTACTCGGGCCGCCTGGAGTCCGGCACCTCGGTGCTGAACTCCGTCAAGGGCAAGAAGGAGCGCATCGGCAAGATCTACCGCATGCACGCGAACAAGCGTGAGGAGATCGAGTCGGTGGGCGCCGGCGACATCATCGCCGTGATGGGTCTCAAGCAGACCACCACCGGTGAGACGCTGAGCGACGAGAAGAACCCGGTCATCCTGGAGTCCATGGACTTCCCGGCCCCGGTTATCCGCGTCGCCATCGAGCCCAAGTCCAAGGGCGACCAGGAGAAGCTGGGTGTCGCCATCCAGCGTCTCGCGGAGGAGGACCCCTCCTTCCAGGTCAACACGGACGAGGAGACCGGCCAGACCATCATCGCGGGTATGGGCGAGCTGCACCTCGAGGTGCTGGTCGACCGTATGCGCCGTGAGTTCAAGGTCGAGGCCAACGTCGGCAAGCCGCAGGTGGCCTACCGCGAGACGATCCGCAAGGCCGTCGAGCGGATCGACTACACGCACAAGAAGCAGACCGGTGGCTCCGGCCAGTTCGCCAAGATCCAGATCGCGATCGAGCCTCTGGAGTCCGGCGAGGGCTACGAGTTCGTCAACAAGGTCACCGGTGGCCGCGTGCCGCGGGAGTACATCCCGTCGGTTGACGCCGGTTGCCAGGAGGCCATGGAGTTCGGTGTGCTCGCCGGCTACCCGCTTCAGGGTGTCCGCGTGACCCTGCTCGACGGTGCCGCGCACGACGTCGACTCCTCCGAGCTCGCGTTCAAGATCGCCGGCTCGATGGCCTTCAAGGAAGGCGCCCGCAAGGCCGGTCCGGCCCTGCTGGAGCCGATGATGGCCGTGGAGGTGACCACGCCCGAGGACTACATGGGTGAGGTCATCGGCGACATCAACTCTCGTCGTGGCCAGATCCGGTCCATGGACGAGCGTCACGGTGCCCGCGTGGTCAACGCGCTGGTGCCGCTCTCCGAGATGTTCGGCTACGTCGGTGACCTGCGCAGCAAGACCTCTGGTCGCGCGAGCTACTCGATGCAGTTCGACTCGTACGCCGAGGTTCCGCGGAACGTGGCGGACGACATCATCGCCAAGTCCAAGGGCGAGTGACGTCCCGCAATCGGGACGAATCACAACCCTTAGGCTTAATGGAGGCAAACCCGGCGGGGTCGACCCGACCCCGCCGGCGCCTCCAGCCCCTATCCGCGGGACGGCATGGAGTGCAACCAGCACTCCGTACCACAACCCGATCAAAGACCAACTGACGTCGTACGGCGTACAGAACTGTCCTCAGGAGGACTGAAGTGGCGAAGGCGAAGTTCGAGCGGACGAAGCCCCACGTCAACATCGGCACCATTGGTCACATTGACCACGGTAAGACGACCCTTACCGCGGCCATCACCAAGGTGCTGCACGACGCGTACCCGGACATCAACCCCTTCACGCCGTTCGACCAGATCGACAAGGCGCCGGAGGAGCGGCAGCGCGGTATCACCATCTCGATCGCGCACGTCGAGTACCAGACCGAGGCGCGTCACTACGCCCACGTCGACTGCCCCGGTCACGCGGACTACATCAAGAACATGATCACCGGTGCGGCCCAGATGGACGGCGCGATCCTCGTCGTCGCCGCCACCGACGGTCCGATGCCGCAGACCAAGGAGCACGTGCTCCTGGCCCGCCAGGTCGGCGTCCCCTACATCGTCGTCGCCCTGAACAAGGCCGACATGGTGGACGACGAGGAGATCCTGGAGCTCGTCGAGCTCGAGGTCCGTGAGCTCCTCTCCGAGTACGAGTTCCCGGGCGACGACCTGCCGGTCGTCCGCGTCTCCGCGCTGAAGGCGCTGGAGGGCGACAAGGAGTGGGGCGAGAAGCTCCTCGGCCTCATGCACGCGGTCGACGAGGCCATCCCGACCCCGGCTCGCCTCACCGACCAGCCGTTCCTGATGCCGATCGAGGACGTCTTCACGATCACCGGTCGTGGCACCGTCGTCACCGGTCGTATCGAGCGTGGCATCCTCAAGGTCAACGAGACTGTCGACATCATCGGCATCAAGGAGACCAAGACCACCACCACGGTCACCGGCATCGAGATGTTCCGCAAGCTGCTCGACGAGGGCCAGGCCGGTGAGAACGTCGGTCTGCTCCTCCGTGGCATCAAGCGCGAGGACGTCGAGCGCGGCCAGGTCATCATCAAGCCGGGCACCGTCACCCCGCACACCGAGTTCGAGGCGCAGTCCTACATCCTGTCGAAGGACGAGGGTGGTCGTCACACCCCCTTCTTCAACAACTACCGCCCGCAGTTCTACTTCCGTACCACGGACGTGACCGGCGTCGTGACCCTCCCCGAGGGCACCGAGATGGTCATGCCGGGCGACAACACCGCCATGACGGTCGTGCTGATCCAGCCGATCGCCATGGAGGAGGGCCTCAAGTTCGCCATCCGTGAGGGTGGTCGTACCGTCGGCGCCGGCCAGGTCACCAAGATCAACAAGTGATCTGATGCGTTAGGGCCTGCTCATACCACGGGCAGCCTGCCAGAGGGGCCCCTCGACACCGTGAGGTGTTGAGGGGCCCCTCTTTCGTACACGCTTTCTCCATATGGTTTGGTTATTGAAGCTGCGTTGTGAGGATCGGGGGATCACGGGGTGCAGCAGATCGTGTCCTGTGTAGGGGGGATGCGTGAACAAGGACTCGATTGAAGGGGCACCACGGTGTCTGCCATGCCTTCCACGCTCGATAGAGCCATGCCCGGTGAGCCGCCGCGTCGCGGCCGGCGAAGATCGCCCGGCGCGGGCCCGCGAAGACGCCGCAGCCTGCCGGTCCTGGGCGGCTGCCTCGTCGCCTCCTGGGTGGTACCGGCGCTACTGACCGCCGTCCGGCTGGACATCGTGCTCCTGCCGCTGCTGCTGCTCGCGGTGGCCTCGGTGATCAAGGTCGGCGGTGTCCTGCTGGACCGGCTGATGGCGGCCGGCCTGATCACGGCCGGTTGGGTGCTCGTGTTCGGGCTGCTCTTCTCGCTCTGGCCCTGGGGCCTGGCCCCGGTGGCCACCAGCGGGGTGCTGTTCAGCACGGTCAGCGTGCTCGGTTGGGCCGGTCGCCGCCGCCCGCGGCTGCCGTGGCGGGTGCGCGGCTCGGACCTGCTGGTGGTCGGGACCGCGGCCGCCGCGGGCTACCTCCTCTACCACCCCCTGGCCGGCCGGTCGGCCGCCGATCGGATCGGCTACTTCGCGTCCGCCGAGGACCGGCTGGGACACTTCTCCTATTTCACCGCGATCCAGCAGGTCGGTGGCTTCAACTTCCTGCACCAGCACGCCGCTCAGGGATATCTCATGCCCCCGGCCGAGGTCGTCTACCCGCAGGGGTCGCACTTCCTGCTGGCCTGGCTGGACACGCTGGTCCACTCCTCGGCTGCCCCGGGTGCCGAACTCGCGGTCATGAACCGGTACTTCCTCTACGTCCTGGCAAGTTACGCGCTGCTCTGCGCCGCGCTGGTGTGGGGAGCCCGCTGGATCGGTGGGCCGCGGCTGCGCGGCTGGCGCTGCACCGCGGTCTGCGCGGTCATCTCGGCTCTGGTGCTGGCCGGCAGTGATGTCGCCCTGCTGGTGCACGGCTTCGACTCGCAGATCATCGGGCTGCTCTTCCTGGCGCTCACGGTGGCGCTGCTGGTCCGCCCCGCGATGGGCAGCGCCGAGTTCCTGCTGGTCTCGGTGGCCGGCATGGTCGCGGTCACCTACTCGTACAACATCTACGCCGCGATCGCCGGGATCGTGCTGGTCGGCACCACGGTGGCGCACCGCAAGAAGTTCGCCAAGCGGCGCTGGCTGCTGTACACCGGGCAGGCCGCCGGGCTGGGCATCGCCGCGCTGCCGAGCCTGGTCTCGGTGTTCGCCAAGCTGGACGTGGCGAGCACCTCCAACATGAACGGCCCGTCGGTCGGTGTCGACCGCACGTTGCTGATCGGCTCGGCGCTGCTGGCGCTGGTGGCGGCGGTGCCGCGCAAGAGCCGGCGTACCGCGGTCGGGCAGGCGTACCTGACCATGGTGCTCGGTACGGTCGCGGTCGTGGGCGCCTTCGCGTGGTGGCAGCTGCACACCATCGGCTACTACGCGTACTACTTCGAGAAGATGGCCCATGGCGGCATCGTCGTCGGCCTGCTGGCCCTGGGGAGCGTCGGCACACTGCTGCGGATTCCCGGCCAGCGGCGTCGCACGGTCTTCGCCCTGCTGACCAACGCTCTGGTCGCGGTGCTCACCGTGGCGGCCGCGTTCACGTTCTTCGCCGGTGTGCAGTGGGGGCTGCTCAGCACGAAGAACAGTCCGAGTGCGTGGTCCGCGACGGCGCTGGTCAAGTGGAGCCACGGCGATTACGCGACCGACATGGGCCCACGGGGCGTCGCGGCCCTGCAGCCGCCGCCCGGTACGACCGGACCGGTGATCGTGCTCTACTCGAACGACTCCTACAAGAACCTGAAGGCCACCTGGATCGCCGAACTGCTGAACCGGCGCGGCGGTGACCTGGCGGCGCTGTACGAGACCCACTGGGTGAACATCGGCGGCCCGGCGGGGCAGGAGTCGGAATACCAGAACTCCATGGCGCACCTGAAGGACGCCATCGCCAAGGTCGGCGCGGCACCCACCATCCTGGTGGCCGACAAGGGCACCGGCGACCGCATCCGGCACGACCTCGCGGCCGCCGGGGTGCGGGCCACCATCGTATACGAACCGCAGAGCCTGTGGACCGAGCCCTGGGACCGGACCTTCCCCGGCGACAGCTGACGGCTGGCCGTGCCGCCGTCGGCGGCACGGTGGAACGCCGATCGCCCCGCCGCTGAGCGGCGGGGCGATCCGGGCAACCGGGGCCGGCGTGGTGGCCGGACGGCTCAGACGGTGTGCAGGCTCTCGTAGTAGCTCTGGCAGGCGGCGTAGTCCGGCAGGAGGCCGGTGGCGATTGCTTCCGCCAGCGAGGGTGCGGCCTCGTCGCGGGCCGAGAGCTGCGGCACCTCGGCCGGCCACTCGATGCCCAGCTCCGGGTCGAGCGGGTGGACGGCGTGCTCGCCGGTGGGGTTGTACGCCTCCGAGCAGAGGTAGGACAGCGTGGCGTCGTCGGTCAGCGCGCAGAAGCCGTGGCCGAGACCCTCGGAGAGGTAGACCGCGCGGCGCTCCACATCGTCCAGCCGGACGCCCTCCCAGCGACCGAACGTCGGCGAGCCGACCCGCAGGTCCACGATGACGTCGAGTACCGCACCGCGGACGCACGTCACGTACTTGGCCTGGCCGGGCGGCACATCGGCGAAGTGGATGCCGCGCACCACCCCGCGCGAGGAGACCGAGAGGTTGGCCTGCGCGAGCTTCAGCGGGTGGCCGACGACCTCGGCGAGCCGGTCGAAGCGGTACCACTCGGTGAACAGGCCGCGCGGGTCGCCGTGCAGTTGCGGCGTGATCTCGAAGCTGCCCTCGATGCTCAACTCGCGGATCTTCACCGTGCGGTCTCCTCGTCCAGCAGGCGGAGCAGGTACTGGCCGTAGCCGCTCTTCAGCAGCGGCTCGGCGAGCCCGCGCAACTGCTCGTCACTGATCAGCCCGGCCCGCCAGGAGGTCTCCTCGATGCAGCCGATCTTCAGGCCCTGGCGTTCCTCGATCACCCGGACGAACTCCGAGGCCTGCACCATCGAGACGAAGGTGCCGGTGTCCAGCCAGGCAGTACCGCGGTCCAGGATCGTGACCTGGAGTTCGCCGTCGCGCAGGTAGGCGTCGTTGACGGCCGTGATCTCCAGTTCGCCGCGGGCGCTGGGCTTCAGGCCGCGGGCGATCTCGATGACCCGGTTGTCGTAGAAGTACAGACCCGGCACCGCGTAGCGGGACTTGGGGACGGCCGGCTTCTCCTCGATCGAGATGGCCTGGCCGTTCTCGTCGAACTCCACCACGCCGTACGCGGTCGGGTCCGCGACCGGGTACGCGAAGACCCGGCCGCCCTTGGCGTCGGTGTGCTCCGCGAGCCGGGTGCCGAGCCCGCTGCCGTGGAAGATGTTGTCACCGAGGATCAGGGCAACGGGCTCGTCGCCGATGAAGTCGGCGCCCAGCACGAAGGCCTGGGCGATGCCCTCGGGGCGTTCCTGCACGGCGTATTCCAGACGCAGGCCGAACTGCGAGCCGTCGCCGAGCAGTCGCTCGAACTGGTCCCGGTCGGCGGGCGTTGTAATGATCAGGATCTCGCTGATCCCCGCCATCACCAGGGTGGAGAGCGGGTAATAGATCATCGGCTTGTCGAAGACGGGCAGTAGTTGCTTCGACACTGCCCGAGTCAGCGGCCAGAGTCGTGATCCGGTCCCGCCGGCCAAGAGGATTCCACGCATGGGTGCACCATATGCGAGAACGCGAGGGCACCGAGGTCCGGGTGGGGGCACCTGGGGAGGGCCGCTAGACTCATCGTATTATGCGCATCTTCGTGACCGGCGGTGCCGGTTTCATCGGTTCTGAGTTCGTCCGCCAGCAGTTGGGTGCGGACGCCACTGCCCAGATCACGGTCTTCGACAAGCTGACCTACTCCGGGGTCGAGGCCAACCTCGCGCCGGTCGCGGACCTCCCGGGTTACGCCTTCGTCAAGGGCGACATCTGTGATGCCGACGCCGTCGACCGGGCGATGGCCGGCCACGACGTGGTCGTGCACTTCGCCGCCGAGTCGCATGTCGACCGTTCGATCGCCGGTGCGGGCCCCTTCGTGATGACCAACGTGGTCGGCACCCAGGTGCTGCTGGACGCCGCTCGCAAGCACGGCGTCGGCCGCTTCGTGCACGTCTCCACCGACGAGGTGTACGGCTCGATCAGCGAAGGCTCCTGGACCGAGGAGTGGCCGCTGGAGCCCAACTCCCCGTACTCCGCGTCCAAGGCGTCCTCCGACCTGCTGGCGCTCGCGTACCACCGCACCCACCGGATGGACGTGGTGGTGACCCGCTGCTCCAACAACTACGGGCACTACCAGTTCCCGGAGAAGGTCATCCCGCTGTTCACCACCAACCTGATCGACGGCATGAAGGTGCCGCTGTACGGCGACGGCGGCAACATCCGCGACTGGCTGCACGTCTCGGACCACTGCCGCGGCATCGACCTGGTGATGCGTGGCGGCCGCGCCGGCGAGGTCTACAACATCGGCGGCGGCACCGAGGTCACCAACAAGGAGCTGACCGGCCTGCTGCTGGACGCGGCCGGCGCCGGCTGGGACATGGTGGAGCAGGTGGCCGACCGCAAGGGCCACGACCTGCGCTACTCGATCGACATCAGCAAGATCGGCAACGAGCTCGGCTACGCCCCGCAGGTGCGCTTCGAGGACGGCCTGGCGGCCACCATCGCCTGGTACCGCGACAACCGCGCGTGGTGGGAGCCGCTCAAGACGAAGGCAGCCCTGCAGAAGTGACCGCGAACTCCTCGGGCACCACCAGCTGGCTGGTCACGGGTGCTGCTGGGATGCTCGGCCAGGACGTACTGGCCGAGCTCGCCGGCAACCCCACCGTCAAGGTCACCGCCCTCGGCCGGGCCGATCTCGACATCACCGACCCGGCGGCCGTGCTGGCCGCGGTCGCGGGCCACGACGTGGTCGTCAACTGCGCGGCGTGGACGAACGTCGACGCCGCGGAGAGCGCCGAGGAGGCTGCCACAGCAGTCAACGGCAGCGGCGTCCGGAACCTCGCGGAGGCCTGCGCCACGGTCGGCGCACGGCTGCTGCACGTCTCGACCGACTACGTGCTGCCCGGGGATGCCACCGAGCCGTACGCCGAGACCGCGCCGACCGGCCCGGTCAACGCCTACGGCCGCTCCAAGCTGGTCGGCGAGCAGGCCGTGACCCAGCTGCTCCCGGAGCACGGCTACATCGTGCGGACCGCCTGGTTGTACGGCGAGCACGGCCCCAACTTCGTGGCCACCATGCTGAAGGCCGCCACCCAGCGGGAGACCCTGGACGTGGTGGACGACCAGCACGGCCAGCCGACCTGGTCCCGGGCGCTCGCCGCGCAGCTGGTCGCGCTGGGCCACGCCGCCCTGGCCGGCCGCGCGCCGGCCGGCGTCTACCACGGCACCTCCACCGGCCGTACCACCTGGTTCGGACTGGCTCGCGAGGCGTACCGGCTGACCGGACTTGACCCCGAGCGGATCCGGCAGACCGACTCGGCGGCGTTCGTCCGCCCGGCGGTCCGGCCGGCGTTCAGCGTGCTGGCGCACGAGCGCTGGGCTCAGGCGGGCCTGGAGCCCATGCCCACCTGGGACCGGAGCCTGGCCGAGGCGCTGACGCGTCCCGGCTTCCAGGCCCTCGGCCAGGCGGCCCTCCAGGCCCCGACCCACGCGCCGAGCCAGGGATGAGCAACCCGCTGGCGAAGCTGCTCAAGGTGATCCCGCCCGGGACCCACCTGGTCATCGGCGGCACGATGATCCTCGGGGCGGCCTCGTACGTCCAGACCTCGATCACCGGCCACGCCTTCACCGGTGACCCCAAGCAGGCTCTGGCCGAGCTCTGGACGCTGGTCATGACCGTCAGCCTGGGGCTCTTCTTCCCCATCGAGCAGGAACTCACCCGCGTGGTCGCCGCGCGCGCCGTCCGCGGCGAGGGCGTCGCCCCGGTGCTGCGCCGGGCCGCGCTGCTCACGCTGGGTCTGCTCGTGGTGATCGGCGCGATGCTGGCGGCGGCGGCCGGTCCGCTGGCGGACACCTTCTTCGGCCATGACCGCTCGCTGGTCTGGGTCCTCGGCGCCGCACTGGCCGGGATGGCGCTGGTCTACCTGACCCGCGGCATCCTGGCCGGGCTCGGCCTGTTCAACGCCTACGGCGTCTCGCTGGGCCTGGACGGCCTGCTGCGGATCCTGCTCGCCGGGGGGCTCTACCTGGCCGGCAGCACCTCGGCGGTGGAGTACGGCCTGGTGCTGGCGATAGCCCCGCTGGTGGCGATGGTGTGCACCCTGCCGACCACGCTGCGCGGCTGCCGTCCCGGCCCGACGATGCCGTGGGGTGAACTCTTCCAGAACATGACGATGATGATCTGCGCCTCCGTGCTGGCCCAGCTCGTCGTCAACGCGGCCGTGATCACCACCGCGCTGGTCACCGTCGACAAGGACCTGAGCTTCGCGCTGCTGACCGCCGGAATGCTCTGCCGGGTCCCGCTCTTCGTCTTCGGCTCGCTGCAGCCGACACTGATGACCGGCCTGTCCAGCACCGCGACAGCGGGCGACCGCGCGGGATTCCGCAAGATGCTGCTGCAGACCTGCGCGGTCATCGGCGGCCTGGGCCTGCTCGGCACCCTCGGCGCCGTCGTCGCCGGTCCGTGGGTGACCTCGGTGCTCATGGGGGCCAAGGACCTGCTCGGGGCGATGGACTTCTTCTGGTTCTCGATCGGAACCATGTGCTACATGCTGGCGATGGTGCTCGGCCAGGCGCTGCTGGCGCTCGGGCGGCACAGCCGGCAGATGACCGCCTGGCTGCTGGGCACCGCGGTGCTCGCGGGGGTGACCCTTGTTCCCGGTCCGGTGGCCACCAGGGTTGAGGTAGCGTATGCGTTCGGTTCACTGGTGACCGCTATCTTCATGCTTCTGACGCTTGTCCGAGGCATTTCCCGGCAGCCGTCCGACCCACTGACTCATGGCAGCGCCGCGGCCTCAACGCTGGAAAACGCATGACGCCGCCCCTTTCCCACCTCGGAGAAGCAGTGAACGATTACCACGACACCTGGCTGGTGATACCGGCCTACAACGAGGGCCAGGTGATCGCCGACGTGGTAGAGGCGGCGCGCAAGACGTTCCCCAATATCGTCGTCGTCGACGACGGCAGCTCGGACGACACCGCGAAGCACGTCGCGCAGACCGGGGCGCACCTTGTTCGCCACCCGGTCAACCTGGGCCAGGGCGCTGCCCTCCAGACCGGGCTGAAGTACGCCTTGGAGCAGCCGACTGCTCAGTACTTCGCCACGTTCGACGCGGACGGTCAGCACCAGACGGCGGACGTCGAGAAGATGGTCGAGCTGCTGCGCACCAGCGAGGTGGACGTGGTGCTCGGCTCCCGGTTCATCGAGCAGAACGGCCAGGTGCCGTGGATCAAGCGGGTCGTGCTGCGCACGGCCGCGGCGGTCAGCCCGACCGCTCGCAAGCTGAAGCTGACCGATGCCCACAACGGCCTGCGCGTGCTCAACCGTGAGGCGGCCGGGCGGCTGCAGATAACGATGAACGGCATGGCTCACGCCTCCGAGATCGTCGGCTTCCTGGCCGGCTCCGAGCTGAAGGTCGCCGAAGTCCCGGTCGACATCCTGTACACCGAGTACTCCCGCGCCAAGGGTCAGTCCCTGATCAACGGCGTCAACATCCTCTTCGACATCTCGCTTCGGGAGCGTGGCCGCCGATGAAGTACTTCTGGATCCAGCTGGTCCTCATCGTGGGCTCGCTGTCGCTGGCCCTGATGTTCATACGGCGCTGGGACCGGGCGAACACCCGTGCCTGGAAGCGCATAGCCTTCTCGTTCTTCGTCCTGGTCAACATCTACGCGGTACTGCGACCGACCGATGTCACCTGGTTCGCCAAGCAACTCGGCGTCGGTCGCGGCACCGACCTGGTGCTCTACGTCATGGTGCTGGGGATGGGCTTCCTGACGCTCAACACGTTCCTGCGCTTCCGCTCGCTGGAGAAGAAGCTGACCGACCTGGCCCGGACGGTGGCGATCAGCGAGGGCGTCCGCAGCAATGACGAGCGCCTCGCGCCCGAGGTGCTGGAATCCTCCGAGTCTGTGAAGGCCTGATCCGGTGGCTGGCTTCGACTTCATGCTCCCGTACTACGGGGACGTGCGGCTGATGCAGGACGCGGTGCGAAGCGTCCTGGCCCAGACGGATCCCGACTTCCGGCTGGTCGTCGTCGACGACGGTCGGGAGCCCGAGGTACCGGGTTGGTTCGAGCAACTGGGCGACGAGCGGGTCCACTACCTGCGCAACGAGCAGAACCTCGGCATCACCAAGAACTTCCAGAAGTGCGTCCAGCTCTCGCAGGCGGATCACGTGGTCATCATGGGCTGCGACGATCTGCTGCACCCGCACTACCTGCAGACCGTCAGGGCGATCCTCGAGGAGCACCCCGAGGCGGGCATGGTCCAGCCGGGTGTCGAGGTGATCGACGGGAACGGAGTCGTCACCTCCGGACTGGCGGACCAGACCAAGCGTCGGCTGTACGCGCCCAAGGTCAACGGGCGCCGGGTGATGGCCGGAGAGGAACTGGCGGCCAGTGTGCTTCGGGGCAACTGGCTGTACTTCCCGTCCATCTGCTGGCGTGGTGAGGCGCTGCGCGCGGTCAACTTCCGGGACGACTACTCGGTCATCCAGGACCTCGCCCTGGTGGTCGACCTGCTGGAACTGGGCGAGCAGATGGTGATCGACGAGAGCACCACGGTGTTCCAGTACCGGCGCCACGCTGTCAGCGAGTCGTCCGTGCAGGCCTTTTCCGGCACGCGCTTCACCGAGGCGGAGCGGTACTTCTCCGCGGTCGCCGACCGGTTGGACGCCCGTGGCTGGCCCAAGGCGGCCCGTGCGGCGCGTTTCCACAGCGCGTCCCGGCTGCACGCGCTGACCATGCTGCCCGGGGCGCTTCGTGCCGGCCGGGCCGACGGGGCCAAGCTGATGGCCCGGCACGCACTCACCGCGGGACGGCGCCAGGACGCCTGACCGATTGTTGCCCTGAAGGCCGACTGCCCCCGCCGGACTCGTCCGGCGGGGGCAGTCGGCCTTCAGGGCAACGGCTCAGCAGAGGATCAACCCCCGAGCCGGCTGGGCTCGGTGGCCGACTTCAGCGGATACGGGTTCCCACCCGAACAGGACAGGACGTCCGGGGCCTGCCGCTTCTGCAGCAGGGTGCTCAGGTCGCCCGGGCTGCTGGTGCACGTGCCGCCCGGGGCGTACCGAGAGCAGTGGCCGTGCGCGTCCGCGGTGCTCTGTGCGATCCAGGCGAGCATCCCGGCACTGTCGCGGTTCGGGTCCTCCGGCATGTACTTGCTGGCGGTGGCGGAACCGGCCATGCCGTACAGCAGGCCCAGTGCGCACAGCGTCCCGAGGGCGACCGGCCGTCGCACGGCGGCTCCCAGGTGCCACCCCGCACCCTGCGCGGCATCCGGTGCCGAGGCCCGCCCCGCGTACCGGCCGACGGCCAGGTAGGCGGCGAGCCCGGTGAGGACCAGCAGGCAGTACAGGAGCTGGGCACTGGTCCTCGGGTAGAGCATGACCGCCTGGTCGTGTTCCATGTGCGAGGCGAACCAGTAGCGCATGACCAGCGCGCTGGCCGTGCAGGCAGCGGCGGCCAGCACACCGGCATGCCGCACCCCGAGCGCCAGCGCGACGCCGGCACCGACGATCAGCAGGATGCTGAAGACGCCGACACCGCCGAGCTCACCGGGCGGCGGCCAGGAACCGAGCGCGTCCGAGCCGGGCAGGTCGTCGCGCCACATCGCGACATAGGTCGGCTCGGTGAGGGTGTCGAAGTAGCAGTACCGGTCGACGGTCGACCCCGCCGCGGTGAACAGCTGGACGGCGTACGTTCCGGCGACCAGGAGGAAGGCGGCGAGCGTCGAGCCCAGTCCGATCAGTGCGGTCACCAGCGCCCGCCCGCCCCCGCTGCGCACCAGCCGGACCAGCATCGCCAGCGTCAGCGCGCCGACACCCAGCGCGGACCAGACGAACCACCCCGAGTAGAGGAGGAAGAGCCCGCCGAGCACCAGGCCGAGCGCGCCGCCGAGCACCGCGGCGTGCTTGCGGCGGATCACCTCGGAGCGCAGGACCAGCTGGAGCAGCTTGCCGAGCAAGGGGACGAGGGCCACCAGCACGATGTTGGTGTACGGCTTGTACGGCTGCACCAGCGGGAGCGCGGCCGTGACGCCGATCCCCAGGGCCCAGAGCGGCGGGAGGAGCAGGCGCCAGGACAGGTAGGCCACCGGCCCGATCATGGCGGTGAAGACCAGCCCCAGCAGCTTCAGCGCGTGGCCGACGTCATCACCGGTGAAGATCTGCGCGACCCAGGCGACCAGGTGCGGGAACAGCGGCGGGTAGGCAGGGTCCAGCGGCTTGCCGTCGATGATCGCCTGCGCCCAGGCCTGAAGGGCTCCCGAGTCGCCCGTCAGTCCGTAGAGCGGCGCGTTGGTGCCGTGCAGGGCCAGCGCGACCCCCGCCGCCGTCACCCCGGTGCACAGGCCGGCCAGAGCGGCCGACGCCAGCCGCAGCGGTGCCATCGGCCAGCGGCGCATCGCGGGCATCGCGATCAGCAGGACCACCCCGAGCAGGAGCAGCAGCCGCAGCTGCAGGGCGGCGAGCCCGCTCACCTGGCCGACCCGGGAGACCGGATCGATCGTCACGAAGCTCGCGAGCCACGTCATCAGCAGTGCGGCAGTGGTGGCCACCAGGCCCTCGGTGGCGAGCGACAGTCCGGACGTCCGGTCCAGCGGGAGTTCGGCTCCTGAGACGCGATGCCTGGTTCTACGTGCCAGGTTGGTAGGAGCTGAGCTGATCGTCACTTCAGGATCCTGTCGATGAGCGGAAGGTGCGTCACGGTGATTGTGTCGAGACCCTGGTTTGAGTCCACCACTACGGGCTCGGGGCTCCGGACCAGAGGGACGTGGTGGGTGCCACCGTCGGTTGCGTGCGAACGCCTGACCGCATCCGCACGGGCACTGGACCCACGGTATGGTGCGCCCGAACGGACTAATAGCATGAGCGTGCGCCCGTAGCATCGGATGACTTTCAGGTAAGCGGCTATCCATGTGGTAACCACGGCGCGTTGCCGGCGGCCTCCTTGTCGATGTGGCCCCACTGTCCATGGCTCGCGGCACCAAGCCGCCCTACGGAAGCGATCGATATGGCCGACTTGGCCCACGAACCGGCGAGCGGTGCTCCTGGTGCAGCCCGGGAAACGGTGCACCTGACCGCTTCCGCACCGCCCGCCGAGGCTGGCCGCCTCCGTCTGCGGCCGTGGCAACTGCGGCTCTCCGAGGCCGTGGTCAGCGTCGTCGCCGCACTCGGCTACACCGCGTTGTGCCGTCACATCAGCGTCAACCCGCTCAACCGGATCGGCCAGGTCAGCGGTCTCGCCACGCTGCAGGAGTACGTGGCGCTGATCGGGCTGCCGCTGCTGGCGGTGCTGCTCTACGCCGCCTACCGCGGCACACTGCGGCAGTACGAGCTGGCCAAGCGGCTGGTCTGCGCGGCCCTGGCCGGCCTGGCGACCGGCGTCGTCGCCGGCGGGGTCGTGGTAGCACTGCGGGGAACGCCCTGGCCGCTGGGCGGCCAGGAGGGCGACCCCAGCGTCCTGATCGACATGGCCACCTCGATCATGCACGGCAAGGGCATCGGCGTCTATCCGCCCGCGTTCCCCGCCGCGATGGCGGCCTGGTCGGAGATGCGCTACGGCGGAGTGGGCGGCGCCGGGTACGCACTGCACGACCTGCAGATCATCTGCAGCGCGCTGGTCGGTCCGATGTCCTACCTGGCCTGGCGCCTCCTGCTGCGTCCGTTCTGGGCGCTGCTCATCGCGGTCCCGGCCGCGGTGGTCTTCCTGGACCCGATCCGGCCGTACAGCCACGTCGTCATGATCATGCTGCTGCCGCTGCTGGCCGCCTTCATGCGCGAGCTGCGCCGCACCGAGCGCCGGTCGGTGCGGTCCGCCCTGCTGCTCGGCGTCGGCTTCGGCGTCGTCTTCGGGCTGATGTTCCTCTGGTACTCGGGCTGGTACCTGTGGTCGGCGCCCGGCGTGTTCGTGCTGGCGCTCCTGCTCTTCCCGTGGCGCAAGGGCCGGGCGGCGATCACCTCGGCCGCCGCCTTCGTGGTCAGCGCCGGGGTCGCCTTCGCGGTGGTGGGCGCGCCGCTGATCTACGAGATCGTGCGCCTCGGTGCCTCGACGCCTGACCGGTACGCCTACCTCTCGGTCTACGCGGACCCGACGTACGTGCTCGGCTGGATGTCGGACCGCTCGGGCCAGCTGACCTACGACACCTGGCCGGCGGCCGGCGAGCTCTCGGGCCAGACCGGGTTCGCGGTGCTGCTGCTGCTGGGCGTCGGCCTCGGGATGGGTCTGGCGCTGCGGAACATCGCGGTGCGGACCGCCGCGGCCGTGCTGGCCGGCGCCTGGCTGATGCGCTTCTACTACGCCGGGAACATGGAGCGCACCCAGCAGATCCAGCTCTACCCCCGGACCACCTGGATCATCATGTACTGCCTGATGATCCTGGCCGTCCTGGGCCTGATGGCCCTGGTCCAGCGCGGTACCGGCTGGCTCGACCGGGCGCTGCGGGCCAAGGACTCGGCCGTCGGCGTCATCTCGCCGCGGGTGCTGGGGCAGCTCTCGGCCGGCATGGTGTGCGCGGTCGCCCTGTTCGCGACCATGGGCGCCTCGTGGTCGATCAACCGCTACATGCCCGAGTCGTCCGAGACCTCCATGGGCATCGACGCCTACCGGGCGCAGGAGGTCAAGAAGGCGGACGGGACGTGTCCCAAGTACTCGCCGGTCACGAAGTGTGCCGACCACATCGTCAAGGACTGGAAGCCCACGCCTGACACCGGCCTCTGGTGCTCCGGCATCCCGACCGAGGACTGGCCGGCCGTCTGCGGCCGCCCGGCGCCGTGGGTCACCGGCACCAAGAACTAGCAGAGGCGATCGGGGCCGGCGTGGTGCAGACCACGGCGGCCCCGATTCGCGTTCCCACCTCCCGTTATGGCAGGATGTCCAAGTTGCTCGGTTGAGTGCCGATGCTGCGCGCCTCCCGTCGGGAGGACCGGAAGCGAGTCCCAAGTACTCGTCGTTCCCGTGATGGCCGTTCATGTGTTCACGTGCTCTGTGTGAACGCAGTGGTGTGTAAGCGACACCGCGGCAGCTGCGGGGCGGACGTACGGGAATCTTCCGGGAAGCGTGGGCGGGGCCTCGACCCGGCGTTCTGTGGGTGCAAGGCAATCCGGATCCTCTGGAAGAGGGCTTTCCCTTTTCTTAAGCGCGGGCGCGACACGCCCGAGCGCGGGGGCCGGAGGGTAGCCACCCAGGGGTGCCACCGGACCAGTCCACCGGACGACTTCGGCAGCAGAAGCAGCAGACGAGACAAAGGACTACTGAGTAGCCATGGCGGGACAGAAGATCCGCATCCGGCTCAAGGCCTACGACCACGAGGTCATCGACTCCTCGGCGAAGAAGATCGTCGAGACGGTGATTCGTACTGGTGCGCAGGTCGCGGGCCCGGTGCCGCTGCCCACTGAGAAGAACGTGTACTGCGTCATCCGCTCGCCGCACAAGTACAAGGACTCGCGCGAGCACTTCGAGATGCGCACTCACAAGCGTCTGATCGACATCCTCGACCCGACCCCGAAGACCGTTGACTCGCTGATGCGCCTCGACCTTCCGGCCGGCGTCGACATCGAGATCAAGCTCTGAGAGGCGCGACGAAGATGGCAAAGCAGATTAAGGGAATCCTGGGCGAGAAGCTCGGCATGACCCAGGTCTGGGACGAGAACAACCGGATCGTTCCGGTGACCGTCGTCAAGGCCGGGCCCAATGTCGTGACCCAGGTTCACACCGCCGACAGCACGAGCGGCTACGACGCCGTGCAGATCGGCTTCGGCGAGATCGACCCCCGCAAGGTGAACAAGCCCCTCGCGGGTCACTTCGCCAAGGCCGGTGTCACCCCGCGCCGCCACCTGGTCGAGCTGCGTACCTCGGACGCCTCCGAGTACACGCTGGGCCAGGAGATCACCGCCGAGCTGTTCGAGGCGGGTGTCAAGGTCGACGTGACCGGCACCTCCAAGGGCAAGGGCTTCGCCGGTGTCATGAAGCGTCACAACTTCAAGGGCCTCGGCGCCGGTCACGGCGTGCAGCGCAAGCACCGTTCGCCCGGCTCGATCGGTGGCTGCGCCACCCCGGGTCGCGTGTTCAAGGGCATGAAGATGGCCGGCCGGATGGGCCACGAGCGCGTGACCACCCAGAACCTGACCATCCACGCCGTTGACGCGGAGAAGGGGCTGCTCCTGATCAAGGGAGCGATCCCGGGCCCGAACGGCGGCCTCGTCCTCGTCCGCACCGCGGCGAAGGGGCTGTGAGGATATGAGCACCATTGACATCCTGTCGCCCTCGGGCGACAAGACCGGCAGCCTCGAGCTGCCCGCCGAGATCTTCGACGCCAAGGTCAGCGTTCCGCTGATGCACCAGGTCGTCGTGGCGCAGCTCGCTGCGGCCCGTCAGGGCACCCACAAGGTCAAGACTCGCGGCGAGGTCCGAGGCGGCGGCCGCAAGCCGTACCGCCAGAAGGGCACCGGCCGGGCTCGTCAGGGCTCGACCCGCGCGCCGCAGTTCGCGGGCGGTGGCGTCGTCCACGGCCCGAAGCCGCGCGACTACTCGCAGCGGACCCCGAAGAAGATGATCGCCGCCGCGCTTCGCGGTGCGCTCACCGACCGGGCCCGCCACGAGCGCATTCACGTCATCACCGACGTGACCGCGACCGAGGCGCCGTCGACCAAGGCCGCCAAGGGCCTGTTCGGCAAGATCACCGAGCGCAAGAACATCCTCCTCGTCGTCGAGCGTGCCGACGAGCTGGGTCTGAAGAGCGCCCGCAACCTGCCGAACGTGCACATCGTGGACGCCGGTCAGCTGAACACCTACGACGTGCTCGTCTCCGACGATGTGGTCTTCACCCAGGCTGCTTTCGAGCGTTTCGTAGCGGGTCCCGCTGCGTCCGCCAAGGCTGTGGCTGCTGAGGGCGAGCTCGAAGGGAGCGCCGCCTGATGGCTGCAGACATCACGAGCAAGACGTTCACGGACCCCCGTGACGTTCTGGTGAAGCCGGTCATCTCCGAGAAGAGCTACGCGCTCCTCGACGAGAACAAGTACACGTTCGTCGTGTCGCCCGGTGCCAACAAGACCCAGATCAAGCAGGCCGTCGAGGCGGTCTTCTCGGTCAAGGTCGAGTCCGTCAACACGCTCAACCGTCAGGGCAAGCGCAAGCGCTCCAAGACGGGCTTTGGCAAGCGCAAGGACACCAAGCGCGCCATCGTGACGCTGGCTGAGGGCAACCGCATCGACATCTTCGGTGGTCCGGTCTCCTAACGGGGATCGTGATCGTCGATAAGGACGAGGACGAGAGAGCCAAATGGGCATCCGCAAGTACAAGCCGACTACGCCGGGCCGTCGTGGCTCCAGCGTGGCCGACTTCGTAGAGATCACGCGGTCCACGCCGGAGAAGTCGCTGGTTCGCCCCCTGCACAGCAAGGGCGGCCGTAACAACGCCGGTCGTATCACCGCTCGCCACCAGGGTGGCGGCCACAAGCGCGCTTACCGAGTGATCGACTTCCGTCGTCACGACAAGGACGGCGTGCCGGCCAAGGTCGCGCACATCGAGTACGACCCCAACCGCACCGCGCGCATCGCGCTGCTGCACTACGCGGACGGCGAGAAGCGCTACATCATCGCCCCGCGTGGCATCACCCAGGGTGACCGGATTGAGAACGGCCCGACGGCCGACATCAAGCCGGGCAACAACCTGCCGCTGCGCAACATCCCGGTCGGTACCACCATCCACGCGGTGGAGCTGCGTCCCGGTGGCGGTGCCAAGATGGCCCGCTCCGCGGGTTCCGGCATCCAGCTGCTCGCCCGTGAGGGTCGCATGGCGCACCTGCGCATGCCCTCCGGTGAGATCCGCCTGGTCGACGTGCGCTGCCGCGCCACCGTCGGCGAGGTCGGCAACGCCGAGCAGTCGAACATCAACTGGGGCAAGGCCGGCCGTATGCGCTGGAAGGGCGTTCGCCCGACCGTGCGTGGTGTGGCCATGAACCCGATCGACCACCCGCACGGTGGTGGTGAGGGTAAGACCTCTGGTGGTCGCCACCCGGTCTCGCCGTGGGGCCAGAAGGAGGGTCGCACCCGTAAGCCCGGCAAGGCTTCGGACGCCCTCATCGTGCGCCGCCGCAAGACCAACAAGAAGCGCTAGGAGCAGGTCAGATGCCGCGCAGTCTCAAGAAGGGCCCCTTCATCGACGGCCACCTCATCAAGAAGGTGGACGTACAGAATGAAGCCGGTACCCAGAACGTCATCAAGACCTGGTCCCGCCGCTCCGTGATCAGCCCGAGCATGCTCGGTCACACGATCGCGGTCCACGATGGTCGCAAGCACGTCCCGGTGTTCGTCACCGAGTCGATGGTCGGCCACAAGCTGGGCGAGTTCGCTCCGACCCGCACCTTCCGCGGCCACGTCAAGGACGACCGCAAGTCGAAGCGTCGCTAGTCGCCTGAGCTTCACCGCCAGAACGACTCAATGACTTACTCCATTAAGGGGACAACCATGGAAGCCAGGGCCCAGGCGCGGTACATCCGCGTCACGCCCATGAAGGCCCGCCGCGTGGTGGACCTCATCCGTGGCCTGAACGCCACGGAGGCCCAGGCGATCCTGCGGTTCGCTCCGCAGGCCGCCACCGTGCCGGTCGGCAAGGTGCTCAACAGCGCCATCGCCAACGCCGCGCACAACTACAACCACAACAACGTGGACGACCTCGTCATCAGCGAGGCGTACGTTGACGAGGGCCCGACCCTGAAGCGGTTCCGTCCGCGCGCCCAGGGCCGTGCCTACCGGATCCGCAAGCGGACCAGCCACATCACCGTGGTCGTCAGCAGCAAGGAAGGGACCCGGTAATGGGCCAGAAGGTTAACCCGCACGGGTTCCGTCTCGGCATCAGCACGGACTTCAAGTCCCGCTGGTACGCCGACAAGCTGTACAAGGACTACGTCAAGGAAGACGTCGCCATTCGTCGCATGATGACGAAGGGCATGGAGCGCGCCGGCATCTCGAAGGTTGAGATCGAGCGCACCCGCGACCGCGTCCGCGTTGACATCCACACCGCTCGCCCCGGCATCGTCATCGGTCGCCGTGGCACCGAGGCCGACCGCATCCGCGGCGACCTCGAGAAGCTGACCGGCAAGCAGGTCCAGCTGAACATCCTCGAGGTCAAGAACCCCGAGCTGGACGCCCAGCTCGTGGCTCAGGGCGTCGCGGAGCAGCTGTCCTCCCGCGTGTCGTTCCGCCGTGCCATGCGCAAGTCGATGCAGGGCACCATGAAGTCCGGCGCCAAGGGCATCAAGGTCCAGTGCTCCGGTCGTCTCGGCGGCGCCGAGATGAGCCGTTCGGAGTTCTACCGCGAGGGTCGTGTGCCGCTGCACACGCTGCGCGCGAACGTCGACTACGGCTTCTTCGAGGCCAAGACGACCTTCGGCCGTATCGGCGTGAAGGTCTGGATCTACAAGGGCGACGTCAAGAACATCGCCGAGGTCCGCGCTGAGAACGCCGCTGCCCGCTCGGGCAACCGTCCGGCCCGCAACGACGCCCGCCCCGCGCGTGGCGGCGAGCGCGGTGGCCGTGGCGGCGAGCGCGGTGGCGCCCGTGGCGGTCGTCGTCCCGCGAACACCGAGGCCCCCGCGGCTGCGGTGAACGAGGCGCCGGCTGCTGAGAGCACCGGAACGGAGGCCTGACCCATGCTGATCCCCCGTCGGGTCAAGCACCGCAAGCAGCACCACCCCAAGCGCCGCGGCATGGCCAAGGGTGGCACCGAGCTCGCCTTCGGCGAGTACGGCATCCAGGCCGTCACCCCGGCCTACGTGACGAACCGGCAGATCGAGTCCGCTCGTATCGCCATCACCCGTCACATCAAGCGTGGCGGCAAGGTCTGGATCAACATCTACCCGGACCGTCCCCTCACCAAGAAGCCTGCCGAGACCCGCATGGGTTCCGGTAAGGGTTCGCCGGAGTGGTGGATCGCCAACGTTCACCCGGGACGGATCATGTTCGAGCTGTCCTACCCCAACGAGAAGGTTGCTCGTGAGGCGCTCACCCGCGCTGCTCACAAGCTCCCGATGAAGTGCCGGATTGTCCGGCGCGAGGCAGGTGAGAGCTGATGTCGGCCGGCACCAAGGCTGCTGAGCTGCGCGAGCTGGACAACGAGGGTCTCGTTGCGAAGCTCCGCGAGGCCAAGGAGGAGCTGTTCAACCTCCGCTTCCAGGCGGCGACCGGACAGCTCGACAACCACGGACGGCTTCGGCTGGTCCGTAAGGACATCGCGCGGATCTACACCCTGATGCGCGAGCGCGAGCTGGGCATCGAGACGGTGGAGAACGCCTGATGACTGAGAACACCAACGAGACGCGCGGTTTCCGCAAGACCCGTGAGGGTCTCGTCGTCAGCGACAAGATGGACAAGACCGTCGTCGTCGCCGTCGAGGACCGCGTCAAGCACGCTCTGTACGGCAAGGTCATCCGCCGTACGAACAAGCTGAAGGCGCACGACGAGCAGAACGCGTGCGGCATCGGTGACCGGGTCCTCCTCGCGGAGACCCGCCCGCTGTCCGCGACGAAGCGCTGGCGCGTCGTCGAGATCCTCGAGAAGGCCAAGTAACGAAGCCGATGAGGTACGGCCGTATGTGCACCAGGTCCCCCAGGGGACGCCGGTGTGAGCAGCGGCCGGCCCGTCGACTCTCGTTGACGATCAGGAGAAAGCTGTGATCCAGCAGGAGTCGCGACTGCGTGTCGCCGACAACACGGGCGCGAAGGAAATCCTTTGCATCCGCGTTCTCGGTGGCTCCGGTCGCCGCTACGCCGGCATCGGGGACGTCATCGTCGCCACCGTCAAGGACGCGATCCCCGGTGGCACCGTGAAGAAGGGTGACGTCGTCAAGTGCGTCATCGTCCGTACCGTGAAGTCGCGCCGTCGTCCCGACGGTTCGTACATCCGGTTCGACGAGAACGCCGCCGTCGTCCTCAAGAACACCGATGGTGACCCCCGTGGCACCCGCATCTTCGGCCCGGTGGGCCGCGAGCTGCGTGACAAGAAGTTCATGAAGATCATCTCGCTGGCGCCGGAGGTGCTCTAACCATGGCGAACAGCATGAAGATCAAGAAGGGTGACCTGGTTCAGGTCATCACCGGCAAGGACCGCGGCAAGCAGGGCAAGGTCATCCAGGCCATGCCCGCCGAGAACAAGGTCCTCGTCGAGGGTGTGAACCGGGTCAAGAAGCACACCAAGCCCGGCCAGGGCACCGCCGGTGGCATCATCACCGTCGAGGCCCCGGTGCACGTCTCCAACGTGCAGCTGGTCGTGGAGAAGGACGGCAAGAAGGTCGTCACTCGCGTTGGTTACCGCTTCGATGACGAGGGCAACAAGATCCGCGTTGCCAAGCGAACCGGTGAGGACATCTGATGTCTGAGACGACCATCGAGAACGTTGAGAAGGTGGCCCCCCGCCTCAAGGCGCGTTACAACGCCGAGATCAAGGGCCAGCTGCAGGAGGAGTTCTCCTACGAGAACGTCATGCTGATCCCCGGCCTGGTCAAGGTCGTGGTCAACATGGGTGTGGGCGAGGCCGCCCGCGACTCCAAGCTGATCGAGGGCGCGATCCGCGACCTCACCGCCATCACCGGTCAGAAGCCGGCGGTGACGAAGGCTCGCAAGTCCATCGCGCAGTTCAAGCTGCGTGAGGGCCAGCCGATCGGCACCCACGTCACCCTTCGTGGTGACCGCATGTGGGAGTTCCTGGACCGTCTGGTGTCGCTGGCGCTGCCGCGTATCCGTGACTTCCGTGGTCTCTCCCCCAAGCAGTTCGACGGCCGTGGCAACTACACGTTCGGTCTGACCGAGCAGGTCATGTTCCACGAGATCGACCAGGACAAGGTCGACCGTCAGCGCGGTATGGACATCACCGTCGTGACCACCGCTCAGACCGACGACGAGGGCCGGGCGCTCCTGCGCGCTCTGGGCTTCCCGTTCAAGGAGGCGTGAGCCAATGGCGAAGAAGTCCCTCATCGCGAAGTCCGAGCGTAAGCCGAAGTTCGGCGTCCGGGCCTACACCCGGTGCCAGCGCTGCGGCCGTCCGCACTCGGTGTACCGCAAGTTCGGCCTGTGCCGTGTCTGCCTCCGTGAGATGGCGCACCGCGGCGAGCTGCCGGGCGTGACCAAGAGCTCCTGGTAGTCCTTACCCAAGGCGCCCTGGAGCACGAGGTACCACCAGCGAAGCAGAGGTGCCCCACCCCCTACTTTTGGGTTCCGGTTCCGGATCCCGTAAGGTAGTGGGGTCGGGCCCCCTGCCGCGGCATTCCCTATGAATGCTCGCGGCTCTCTTCTGAGGGCTCGCACCCAGTCTTACTAACGCCGCAGGTCCCCTGCGTCTGTGCCCCCACCGCACTCCTCGCGGAGTGCGGTGGGGGGACCTGGCGCGGAGAAACCACGGCGAGAGAGGCCTGAGGCCATCATGACCATGACCGACCCCATCGCAGACATGCTCACGCGTCTGCGTAACGCGAACTCGGCGTACCACGACACCGTGGCGATGCCGGCTAGCAAGATCAAGTCGCACGTCGCGCAGATCCTGCAGCAGGAGGGTTACATCTCCAGCTGGAAGGTCGAGGAGCCGCAGGAGGGCGAGGTCGGCAAGAAGCTGACCATCGAGCTCAAGTTCGGCCCCAACCGCGAGCGCTCGATCGCTGGTATCAAGCGAATCAGCAAGCCGGGCCTGCGGGTCTACGCAAAGTCCACCAACCTGCCGAAGGTGCTCGGCGGCCTGGGCGTGGCGATCATCTCCACGTCCTCGGGTCTCCTCACCGACAAGCAGGCCGCCAAGAAGGGCGTAGGCGGAGAAGTTCTCGCCTACGTCTGGTAATTCGGGAAACGGAGGTACAGCAATGTCGCGCATTGGACGGCTGCCCATCCCGGTTCCCGCCGGCGTGGACGTCACCATCGATGGCCAGGCGGTCTCGGTGAAGGGCCCGAAGGGCTCCCTCACCCACGTTGTCGCCGAGCCGATCGAGATCGGCAAGGACGAGAACGGCACCCTGGTTGTCACTCGCCCGAACGACGAGCGTCAGTCGAAGGCCCTCCACGGCCTTTCCCGCACGCTGGTGGCGAACATGATCACCGGCGTGACCGCGGGCTACCGCAAGTCGCTGGAGATCAGCGGTGTTGGTTACCGAGTCGCAGCGAAGGGCTCCTCGATGGAGTTCCAGCTCGGCTACAGCCACCCGATCCTGATCGAGGCCCCGGAGGGCATCTCCTTCGTGGTCGAGTCGCCCACCAAGTTCCACGTGGACGGGATCGACAAGCAGCTGGTCGGCGAGGTTTCGGCCAAGATCCGCAAGCTGCGCAAGCCCGACCCGTACAAGGCCAAGGGCGTCAAGTACGCGGGCGAGGTCATCCGCCGCAAGGTCGGAAAGAGTGGTAAGTAAGCGATGAGCGTCTCTGTCAAGATCGGCAAGGGCAACGCCTACAAGCCCTCCGCCCGTAAGCGCCGCGCGATTCGCGTTCGCAAGCGCGTCGTCGGCACCGAGGTGCGTCCGCGCCTCGTTGTGACGCGCTCGAACCGTCACATGGTCGCCCAGGTCATCGACGACGCCAAGGGTCACACCCTGGCGTCGGCGTCCACCCTCGACGTGTCCATCAAGGGCACCGAGGGCGACAAGACCGAGCTGGCCAAGAAGGTCGGGAGCCTGGTCGCCGAGCGCGCCAAGGCCGCCGGCATCGAGTCGGTCGTCTTCGACCGCGCGGGCAACCGGTACGCCGGCCGCATCGCCGCTCTGGCGGACGCGGCCCGCGAGGCCGGGCTCGACTTCTAAGCCGCTCGTCGACTCTGTCGGCGGACGTAATCGAGAGAGGTAATTCCAATGGCTGGACCCCAGCGCCGCGGTAGCGGCGCCGGCGGTGGCGAGCGGCGTGACCGTAAGCGTGACGACCGGGGCAACGCCCCCGCCGTCGAGAAGACCGCTTACGTTGAGCGCGTCGTTGCGATCAACCGTGTCGCCAAGGTTGTCAAGGGTGGTCGTCGTTTCAGCTTCACCGCGCTGGTCGTGGTGGGCGACGGTGACGGCACCGTGGGTGTCGGATACGGCAAGGCGAAGGAGGTTCCGGCCGCCATCGCCAAGGGTGTTGAGGAGGCCAAGAAGAACTTCTTCAAGGTCCCCCGTATCCAGGGCACCATCCCGCACCCGATCCAGGGCGAGAAGGCCGCCGGCGTCGTGCTCCTGAAGCCGGCGTCCCCCGGTACCGGCGTTATCGCCGGTGGCCCGGTGCGTGCCGTCCTGGAGTGCGCCGGCGTTCACGACATCCTGTCGAAGTCGCTCGGCTCGGACAACGCGATCAACATCGTGCACGCCACCGTGGCTGCTCTGAAGGGCCTCGTGCGCCCCGAGGAGATCGCGGCCCGTCGTGGTCTGCCGCTCGAGGACGTGGCCCCGGCCGCCCTGCTGCGCGCTCGCGCCGCCGGCACCGCCGCCGCGACCGCGGGGGCGGGTGCCTGATGGCTCGCCTGAAGATCACGCAGACCAAGTCCTACATCGGCAGCAAGCAGAACCACCGCGAGACGCTGCGCTCGCTGGGTCTGAAGCGCATGCACGATGTGGTCGTCAAGGAGGACCGTCCCGAGATCCGCGGGATGGCCCAGACCGTGCGTCACCTCGTCACGGTCGAGGAGGTGGACTGAGATGGCTGACTCGCCGATCAAGATCCACAACCTGCGTCCCGCCCCGGGCGCCAAGACCGACAAGATCCGTGTCGGTCGTGGTGAGGCGTCCAAGGGTAAGACCGCCGGTCGTGGTACCAAGGGCACCAAGGCCCGCTACCAGGTTCCGCAGCGCTTCGAGGGTGGCCAGATGCCCCTCCACATGCGCCTGCCGAAGCTGAAGGGCTTCAAGAACCCCTTCAAGATCACCTTCCAGGTGGTCAACCTCGACAAGCTGGCCGAGCTCTACCCGCAGGGTGGAGAGGTCACCGTCGAGGGTCTCGTCGAGAAGGGCGCGGTTCGCAAGAACTCGCTCGTCAAGGTGCTCGGCACCGGCGAGATCTCGGTCGCGCTGCAGGTCTCGGTGGACGCCGTCTCCGGCTCCGCCGCCGAGAAGATCACGGCCGCCGGCGGCACCGTCACCGAGCTCATCTGAGCCCGTTGACCGCCGACTGACGTCAGGTCAGACACCGAGCCCCGTCCCTCGTTCGAGGGGCGGGGCTCTGGTCATTCGTGTGCTCATCACCACGACTTTGGGACTCAACCCGGGCCAAAACCGGGCATCTGGGCGCCCGTTGGGCAACCCCCTGCTCCATGAGCTTCTTCTTCGTTGCCGCGCACTGTTAGAGTCCGTGGAGTTCCCTTGTAGCCTCCCCCCGGCTGCGGCGGAGCAGGTCACACCTCAACTCCCCATCATCAGGACCGACCCTCCCGCCGACGACGCGCGGGAGGCGCAGGAGGCACCGTGCTCAGTGCGTTCGCGCGGGCGTTCAAGACGCCCGACCTGCGCAAGAAGCTGCTGTTCACGCTGGGCATCATGGTGCTGTTCCGGATGGGTGCGCACATCCCCGTCCCCGGCGTCAATTTCAAAGCCGTGAACGAGTGCGTGAAGCAGAGCAACAGCGGCCTCTTCGGCCTCGTCAACCTGTTCAGCGGCGGTGCGCTGCTGCAGTTGACGATTTTTGCGCTCGGCATCATGCCGTACATCACCGCCAGCATCATCCTGCAGTTGCTGACCGTCGTGATCCCGCGGCTGGAAGCGCTGAAGAAGGAGGGGCAGGCCGGTACCACCAAGATCACCCAGTACACCCGGTACCTGACGATCGCGCTGGCGATCCTGCAGGGCACCGGCATCGTGGCGACCGCCTCCAACGGCGCGCTCTTCTCCACCTGTGCCGTGGGCAACCAGGTGGTGCCGGACACCTCGGTGTTCCGGATCGCCACCATGGTCATCACGATGACCGCCGGTACCACGATGATCATGTGGCTCGGTGAGCTGATCACCGACCGCGGCATCGGCAACGGCATGTCGATCCTGATCTTCACCTCGATCGCCTCCGGTTTCCCGGGCAACCTCTGGTCGATCAAGAAGGCCGGCAAGATCGGTGGCGGCTGGGTCGACTTCTTCGCGGTCCTCGCGGTCGGCGTGGTCGTGGTGGTGCTGGTCATCTTCGTCGAACAGGCCCAACGCCGGATCCCGGTGCAGTACGCCAAGCGCATGATCGGGCGGCGGGCCTTCGGCGGTACCTCGACCTACATCCCGCTGAAGGTGAACCAGGCCGGTGTCATCCCGGTCATCTTCGCCTCCTCGCTGCTGTACATCCCGGCCCTGGTCGCGCAGCTGACCAGCAGCAAGGCCGGCTGGGCGATCTGGATCCAGAACAACTTCACCAAGGGCGACCACCCGATCTACATGGCCACGTACTTCGTGCTGATCGTGTTCTTCGCCTTCTTCTACGTCGCGATCTCCTTCAACCCCGAGGAAGTTGCCGACAATATGAAGAAGTATGGTGGGTTCATCCCCGGGATCCGGGCCGGTCGCCCGACGGCCGAATACCTGAACTACGTGCTGACCCGCATCACCTGGCCGGGTTCGCTCTACCTGGGCCTCATCGCGTTGATCCCGATGATCGGCCTGGTCGCCCTCAACGCGAGCACCACCATCCCGTTCGGCGGCACCAGCATCCTCATCATCGTCGGCGTCGGACTCGAAACTGTGAAGCAGATCGAGAGCCAGCTCCAGCAGCGTAATTACGAAGGGTTCCTCCGCTGATGCGTATCGTCCTCGTCGGACCTCCCGGGGCCGGGAAGGGTACTCAGGCGCACGTGCTCGCCAAGACCCTGTCCATTCCCCACATCTCGACCGGTGACCTGTTCCGGGCCAACATCAGCCAGAGCACCCCGCTGGGGCTCGAGGCGAAGGGCTACATGGACAAGGGTCAGCTCGTACCGGACGAGGTGACCATCGGGATGGCCAAGGACCGCCTCCTCCAGCCGGACACCGCGCAGGGCTTCCTGCTGGACGGCTTCCCGCGCAACCTGGCCCAGGCCAAGGCGCTGGACGAGCACCTCGCCGCCGAGGGGATCACCCTGGACGGCGTGCTCGACCTGGAGGTCCCCGAGGACGAGGTCGTGAAGCGGATCGCCGGTCGCCGGCTCTGCCGCAACAACGGCGCCCACGTCTACCACGTGGACTACAACCCGCCGGCCGTCGCGGGCGTCTGCGACGAGTGCGGTGGCGAGCTGTACCAGCGTTCGGACGACACCGAGGACGCGGTCCGCACCCGGCTGGAGGTCTACCACACGGAGACCGAGCCGATCATCGAGTACTACGCCCAGCAGAACCTGGTCACCACCATCTCGGCGCTCGGCAAGGTCGACGAGGTGACCCAGCGCGCGGTGGACGCGCTGCAGGCGCGCGCAGCGGGCTGAGCAAGGACGTTCCCCCGCCCATACGGCCGCGGTACCCGCTTCGGGGTACCGCGGCCGTACGGCGTCGTACCGTTGGGGGAGTGGAACCGCCGCCCGGCAAGGACCGGACGGCCGACATACCGACGAAAGGCACTGGCCAGATGGTGGAGATCAAGACCCCCGAGCAGATCGCGAAGATGCGAGCGGCCGGGCTGGTCGTCGCCGAGGCACTCAAGGCCTGCCGCGAGGCGGTCGCCCCCGGGGTGAGCACCCAGGAGCTCAACGACGTCGCGGCCAAGGTGATCGCCGACCACGGTGCCACCTCCAACTTCCGCGCCCACCACGGCAGCCTCTGGTTCCCCGGGGTGATCTGCGCCTCGGTCAACAACGAGGTGGTGCACGGCATCCCCGGTGAGCGGGTGCTGGCCGAGGGCGACATCATCTCGATCGACTGCGGTGCGATCATCGACGGTTGGCACGGCGACGCGGCGATCACCGTGCCGGTCGGCGAGGTCCGCCCCGAGGTCGCGATGCTCAGCCAGGTGACCGAGGGCTCGATGTGGGCTGGCATCGCCCAGATGAAGAAGAGCAACCGCCTGGTCGACGTCTCCAAGGCGATCGAGGGCTTCGTCCGGCGCCAGCCGCTGCCCCCCAAGGGCAAGTGGGGCATCACCGAGGGCTACGGCGGCCACGGCATCGGCACCGCCATGCACATGGAGCCGCACGTGCTGAACTACGTCGAGCGCGGCCGGGGCAAGGGCCCCAAGCTGGTCCCCGGCACGGTGCTGGCGATCGAGCCGATGGTCTCGCTGGGCACCCCGCACACCTCGGTCCTCGAGGACGACTGGACGGTCGTCACCAACGACGGCACCTGGGCCGCGCACTGGGAGCACTCGGTGGCTGTCACCGAGCAGGGCCCGCTGGTGCTGACCGCCTTCGACGGCGGCAAGGCGCAGCTCGCGGCGCTGGGCGTGACCGCGGCTCCGGACCCGTTGGGTTGACACGGCCGCTGGGCCGAGCCGGTATCGTGCTGCCTTCGAGCGGCCGGTAGATCGGACAATAGGGGTAACAGTGCTCAAGGGCTTCCGCGACTTCATGATGCGCGGCAACGTCATCGACATGGGCGTCGGGATCGTGATCGGCTCGGCGTTCACCGCCGTGGTCACCGGGTTCGTGAAGGCGTTCCTCACTCCGCTGGTGGGCGTCGTGGTGGGCGCCGCCGGCGACTTCAGCTCGCGCAGCTTCACCGCGGCCGGCGTGACCTTCCCGTACGGGCAGTTCCTGAACGTGCTGATCGCGTTCGTGCTGACCGCCGCGGTGCTCTACTTCTGCGTCGTGCTGCCGGTGACCCGGGCCAGCGCCAAGTACCTGCCGAAGAAGCCGAAGGTCGCCAAGCGCCCCTGCCCGGAGTGCCTGACCGACATCCCGGAGGCGGCCAGCCGCTGCTCGGCCTGTACCGCGCAGGTCCAGCCGCTCGCCATCGCGGCGCAGCGCTGAACCGTTTTGGTCGCTGAGCGGACGGTAGCGTAGGATGGACCGTCGGCTCACTCGTAGCGTGCTTCAGCACGCCCTCTTCCCTCGCAGGGCAGGGGTGAACCCAGGTTCGCACGAGCGTGCCGCATACGGTAGCCGGTCCCGGAAGGTGGATCTCGTAGTTCATGGCAAAGAAGCAAGGCGCCATTGAGATCGAGGGCACCGTGATCGAGTCTCTCCCGAACGCGATGTTCAAGGTTGAGCTGCAGAACGGTCACAAGGTCCTCGCGCACATCAGCGGCAAGATGCGGATGCACTACATCCGAATCCTGCCGGATGACCGCGTCGTCGTGGAGCTGAGCCCCTACGACCTGACGCGCGGACGCATCGTCTACCGCTACAAGTAGTCACATTTTTTCTCGCCCCGCGAGGGGCGAAACCGTCAGATCTAGACCCGGAGGACCGGACTCATGAAGGTCAAGCCGAGCGTCAAGAAGATCTGCGACAAGTGCAAGGTGATCCGCCGCCACGGCCGGGTCATGGTGATCTGCGACAACCTGCGCCACAAGCAGCGCCAGGGCTGATCCTCCCGCATTTCTCGTAGTACCTTCGCGCGACGCGCACAGTCATACACGGGCTGCCCGATCCGTCCCAGGACGGACTGCCACCCCCGGTCAGAGGCCGGGGCTCCCTCGCCGAGAGGCGGATGGAGTAGGCAGCACGTAAGACCTCTGAAGAACCACAGGAGCCATGAATGGCACGCCTCGCCGGCGTTGATCTCCCCCGCGAGAAGCGGATCGAGATCGCCCTCACGTACGTCTACGGCATCGGCCGTACCCGCGCCCAGCAGACGCTGGCCGAGACGGGCGTGAACCCCGACATCCGCGTTCGCGACATCTCCGAAGACGACCTCGTCAAGCTGGGCAAGTGGATCGAGGCCAACTACCGCGTCGAGGGTGACCTCCGCCGTGAGGTTGCCGCCGACATCCGCCGCAAGGTCGAGATCGGCTGCTACGAGGGTCTGCGTCACCGCCGTGGCCTGCCTGTCCGCGGTCAGCGCACCCACACCAACGCGCGTACCCGCAAGGGCCCGCGTCGCGCGATTGCCGGCAAGAAGAAGCCCGGCAAGAAGTAGTCCGTCCCGCTCACCGGACATCCCTCCGGCCCGCGGGTAGCGGACCGACCACCTCAGTAGGAGAAACAGACTTATGCCCCCCAAGGGTCGTCAGGCTGCCGGCGCCAAGAAGGTGCGCCGCAAGGAGAAGAAGAACGTCGCTCACGGGCACGCCCACATCAAGAGCACGTTCAACAACACCATCGTTTCGATCACCGACCCCGCGGGCAACGTGATCTCCTGGGCCTCCGCCGGCCACGTGGGCTTCAAGGGCTCGCGCAAGTCCACCCCGTTCGCCGCGCAGATGGCCGCCGAGGCCGCCGCGCGTCGTGCGCAGGAGCACGGCATGCGCAAGGTCGACGTCTTCGTCAAGGGTCCGGGCTCCGGCCGCGAGACCGCGATCCGCTCGCTCCAGGCCACCGGCCTGGAGGTGGGTTCGATCCAGGACGTCACCCCCACCCCGCACAACGGCTGCCGCCCGCCGAAGCGCCGCCGCGTCTGACGCGTCGCCTTCGGGTGCTTGCTCTACCCCTTGCGTCCGGCCTCCCGCAACGCGCGGGAGGCCGTACGCTTGGTTTGTTCGGCATCAAATAGTGGGTGTCGAAGACAAGTGGAGGATCTGAAAACATGCTGATCGCTCAGCGCCCCTCGCTGACCGAAGAGGTTGTCGACGAGTACCGCTCGCGGTTCGTCATCGAGCCGCTGGAGCCGGGCTTCGGCTACACCCTCGGCAACTCGCTTCGCCGCACCCTGCTCTCCTCGATCCCCGGTGCCGCCGTCACCAGCATCCGGGTCGACGGTGTCCTGCACGAGTTCACCACCGTGCCGGGTGTCAAGGAGGACGTCACCGACCTCATCCTCAACATCAAGCAGCTGGTCGTCTCCTCGGAGCACGACGAGCCGGTCGTGATGTACCTGCGCAAGCAGGGTCCCGGTGTGGTCACCGCCGCCGACATCGCGCCGCCGGCCGGTGTCGAGGTGCACAACCCCGAGCTGGTCCTGGCCACGCTGAACGGCAAGGGCAAGCTGGAGATGGAGCTGACCGTCGAGCGCGGTCGCGGCTACGTCTCCGCCGTGCAGAACAAGGCTTCCGGCCAGGAGATCGGCCGGATCCCGGTCGACTCGATCTACAGCCCCGTGCTGAAGGTCACCTACAAGGTCGAGGCCACCCGTGTCGAGCAGCGGACCGACTTCGACAAGCTGATCGTCGACGTCGAGACCAAGCCCGCCATGCGCCCGCGTGACGCCATGGCCTCGGCCGGCAAGACCCTGGTGGAGCTGTTCGGCCTCGCTCGCGAGCTGAACATCGACGCCGAGGGCATCGACATGGGCCCGTCCCCGACGGACGCCGCCCTGGCCGCCGATCTGGCGCTGCCGATCGAGGAGCTGGAGCTCACCGTTCGGTCGTACAACTGCCTCAAGCGCGAGGGCATCCACACCGTGGGTGAGCTCGTCGCCCGCTCCGAGGCCGACCTGCTCGACATCCGCAACTTCGGTGCGAAGTCGATCGACGAGGTCAAGGCGAAGCTGGCCGGCATGGGCTTGGCCCTCAAGGACAGCCCGCCCGGATTCGACCCGACCGCCGCCGCCGACGCCTTCGGCGCCGACGACCTGGACGACGCGGGTTACGCGGAGACCGAGCAGTACTGAGAGATTTGTGGTGGGGGCGACTCCCAGCGGGTCGCCCCCACCTCAATGCAATGAACTAAGCCGTCCGGGCAATCGTGCCCGGCCGCCCGTTCCGGTACCTGATACGGCCGGAGTCGGAGATACAAGGAGCTACCATGCCCCGTCCCGCGAAGGGTGCCCGCCTCGGTGGCGGCCCGCACCACGAGCCGCTGCTGCTCGCCGGCCTGTGCCGTGAGCTGTTCCAGTACGGCCGCATCACCACGACCGAGGCCAAGGCCCGTCGGATGCGCCCGCTGGCGGAGAAGCTGATCACCAAGGCGAAGGTCGGCGACATCCACAACCGTCGCATCGTCCGCAAGACGATCACCGACGTCTCCGTGCTGCACACCCTCTTCACCGAGATCGCGCCGCGCTACGAGAACCGTCCGGGTGGCTACACCCGGATCACCAAGATCGGTCCCCGTCGTGGCGACAACGCCCCGATGGCCGTGATCGAGCTGGTCGAGGCGCTGACCGTCGCGCAGACCGCCGTCGGTGAGGCCGAGGCCGCCACCAAGCGCGCCGTCAAGGAGACCGAGGCTGCCGCTCCGGCTGCCGCCGAGGTCGCCGACGAGGCCCCCGCCGACGCCGCCCCGGCGGACGAGCAGGCCTGACGCCGGTAGGTGTTCTCAACGGGCCCGTTTCCCCGCTTCGGCGGGGGAGCGGGCCCGTTCCCTTGTGACGGAGGTATGTGGTGAACGACTGCGCCGAGCAGCCGCCCGTGAAGGACGGCCCCGCCGCGGGTCACGTCCGGATCCGGCTCGATCTGGCCTATCACGGCGCCGAGTTCTCCGGCTGGGCGCGCCAGCGGGGGCGGCGCACGGTGCAGGAGGAGATCGAGAGCGCGCTGCAGGTCGTCACCCGCAGCGCGGAGCTGTTCCCGCTCACGGTGGCCGGGCGCACCGACGCCGGGGTGCACGCGCGCGGGCAGGTGGCGCACGTCGACCTGCCGGACGAGGTGTGGGCCGGCCACGGCGAGAAGCTGCTGCGGCGCCTGGCCGGGCGACTGCCGGCGGATGTCCGGATCTACCGGGTGAGCGAGGCGCCGGCCGGCTTCGACGCGCGGTTCGCGGCGATCTGGCGGCGGTACGCGTACCGGGTGGCCGACCACCCGGGCGGGGTGGACCCGCTGCTGCGCGGTCATGTGCTCTGGCACGACCGGCCGTTGGACGTCGCGAAGATGAACGAGGCGGCGCGACTGCTGCTCGGCGAGCACGACTTCGCCGCGTACTGCAAGAAGCGCGAGGGCGCGACCACCATCCGCACGCTGCTCGAACTGCACTGGGACCGGGTGCCGATGGACCCGTACGCGGCCCAGCAGGGCTCGCTGGCGGTGGCCACGGTGCGGGCCGACGCGTTCTGCCACAACATGGTGCGGGCCCTGGTCGGCGCGATGCTGCTGGTCGGGGACGGGCACCGGCCGGTGGAGTTCCCCGGCGAGGTGCTGCGCGGCGGGGTGCGCAACAGCGCGGTCAACGTGATCCGGCCCTACGGGCTGACCCTGGAGGAGGTCGGCTACCCGGCCGACGACCAGCTCGCCGAGCGGAACCGGATGGCGCGGCGGATGCGGACGCTGCCGGGCCAGGCCTAATCCATTTGGTGACGACACGCGGGCACTGCACAATTTCGACCCATGGGACACGTCGAGATTTCGCACCTTGAGTACTACCTGCCGGACGGGCGGGTGTTGTTCGACGACGCGTCCTTCCGGGTCGGCGAGGGCTCCGCGGTCGCGCTGGTGGGCGCCAACGGGGCCGGCAAGACCACGCTGCTGCGGATGATCGCCGGTGACACCCAACCCCACGGCGGGACGGTGACGGTCTCCGGCGGGCTCGGCGTGATGCGCCAGTTCGTCGGCACCACCGGGCGCGAGGACCAACGGGAGACGCCGGGCGCGCTGGCGCCGGACGCCTCGGTGCGGGACCTGCTGGTCTCGGTCGCCCCGCCGCGGATCGCGGTGGCCGCCAAGGCGGTGGACGCCGCGGAACTCGCGATGATGGCCCAGGACGACGAGAAGTCGCAGATGGCCTATGCCCAGGCGCTCTCCGACTGGGCGGACGCCGGCGGCTACGACTACGAGACCGACTGGGACGTCTGCACCACGGCGGCCCTCGGGATGCCCTTCGACCGGGCCCAGTTCCGCGGTCTGAACACGCTCTCCGGCGGTGAGCAGAAGCGGCTGGTGCTGGAGAGCTTGCTGCGCGGCCCGGACGAGGTGCTGCTGCTCGACGAGCCGGACAACTACCTCGACGTGCCGGGCAAGCGCTGGCTGGAGGAGGCCATCAAGGCCACCTCCAAGACCGTGCTGTACATCTCGCACGACCGCGAGCTGCTCTCCCGCACCGCCGACAAGATCATCAGCGTCGAGTCGGGCTTCGGTGGCGGCGGCAGCACCGTCTGGGTGCACGGCGGCGGCTTCGACTCCTTCCACGAGGCCCGCAAGGAGCGCTTCGCCCGGTTCGAGGAGCTCGGCCGCCGCTGGGACGAGGAGCACGCCAAGCTGAAGAAGCTGGTGGTCACGCTGCGCCAGGCGGCCTCGGTCAGCCACGCGCTGGCCACCCGCTACGCCGCCGCGCAGACCCGCCTGAAGAAGTTCGAGGAGGCCGGCCGGCCGGAGGAGCCGCCGCGCGAGCAGAACATCACCATGCGGCTCAAGGGCGGCCGCACCGGCGTGCGGGCGCTCACCATCGAGCAGTTGGAGCTCACCGGCCTGATGAAGCCCTTCGACCTGGAGGTCTTCTACGGCCAGCGGGTCGCGGTGCTCGGCTCCAACGGCTCCGGCAAGTCGCACTTCCTGCGGCTGCTCGCGGGCGACGAGTCGGTCAAGCACGGCGGCGGCTTCAAGCTCGGCGCCCGGGTGGTGCCCGGCCACTTCCGGCAGACCCACGCCCACCCCGAGCTGTTCGGGCGCACGGTCCGCTCGATCATCGAGCAGGAGCACGCGCTCAGCCGCGGCGCCGCGATGGGCGCGCTGCGCCGGTACGAGCTGGACCGGCAGGAGGAGCAGAAGTTCGAGTCGCTCTCCGGCGGCCAGCAGGCCCGGCTGATGATCCTCAAACTGGAGCTGGACGGGGTGACGGCGCTGCTGCTCGACGAGCCCACCGACAACCTGGACCTGGACAGCGCCGAGGCCCTGCAGGAGGGGCTGGAGGCCTTCGACGGCACGGTGCTCTGCGTCACCCACGACCGCTGGTTCGCCAAGACCTTCGACCGCTTCCTGGTCTTCGGCGCCGACGGCCGGGTCTACGAGTCGCCCGAGCCGGTCTGGGACGAGGAACGGGTGCGGCGCGAGCGCTGACCGGAGCGCTGACGGGAGCTCCGGGCGGCACGGGTTTGGAGCTGGCAGCCGGTAGCGGGTAGTGTGGGCCCTTGTTGTGCGTATTGGCTCGCTCCATCTCACGTGAGAGGTCGGTACGCCGGAGATACCAGGCCGATGACCAGCGGCTCCCCTTGAATTGCGTCCAAGTGGACCAGGCTGATCTCTCGTCCAGGTGCTCCTGTCAGGACTCACTCACTGAAAAGCGAAGGCTACGACCGTGCGTACGTACAGCCCCAAGCCCGGCGACGTCCAGCGTCAGTGGCACGTCATCGACGCGACCGACGTCGTGCTCGGCCGCCTGGCCTCTCAGGCCGCCAACCTCCTGCGGGGCAAGCACAAGGCGATCTACGCGCCGCACGTTGACACTGGTGACTTCGTCATCATCATCAACGCCGACAAGGTGCACCTGTCCGGTAACAAGAAGACCCAGAAGCTGGCCTACCGCCACTCGGGCTTCCCGGGTGGTCTGCGCTCGGTGCGCTACGACGACCTGCTGGACAAGAACCCGGAGAAGGCCGTCGAGAAGGCCATCAAGGGCATGATCCCCAAGAACAGCCTGGGCCGTCAGATGATCTCGAAGCTGAAGGTCTACTCGGGCGACCAGCACCCGCACACTGCCCAGCAGCCGGTGCCGTTCGAGATCACCCAGGTCGCGCAGTAATTCCGGCCACCAAGCCCCTTAACTAAGAAAAGCTGAGGAACATCGTGGCCGAGAACGCTGCCATCGAGACCCCCCTGGACATCGAGGTCGACGAGGAGTACACCGAGTACACCTCCGAGGACACCGAGTCGTACTCCACCGAGTCGCTGGCCGGCCGCTTCGCCGAGGCCGTCCCCGGCGCCGGCCTCGGCCGTCGCAAGGAGGCGATCGCCCGCGTGCGCATCGTCCCCGGCACCGGCGTGTGGAAGATCAACGGTCGCACCCTGGAGAACTACTTCCCCAACAAGGTGCACCAGCAGACCGTGAACGAGCCCTTCAAGCTCCTTGAGCTGGACGGCCGTTACGACGTCATCGCGCGCATCGCGGGCGGCGGCGTCTCCGGTCAGGCCTACGCGCTGCGCCTCGGCGTGGCCCGCGCCCTGAACGAGGCCGACGTGGACAACAACCGCGGCGCCCTCAAGAAGGCCGGCTTCCTGACCCGTGACTCGCGCGCCGTCGAGCGCAAGAAGGCCGGTCTCAAGAAGGCCCGCAAGGCCCCGCAGTACAGCAAGCGCTAGTCACCCCCGGGGGTGCGTACCGCCCTTGGTGCGCACCCCGCAGGCGGGACCCACGCCCCGGGGCACTTCATGTGCCCCGGGGCGTTGTGCTCCCTGGGCCGGTCAGGCGGCCAGGGATTCCTCCCCACCGGTCGGCCCCTCCCCAGGCCGTCCGGTGGCCGGCAACGAAGGACGGGAACGTGGCACGACTCTTCGGTACGGACGGCGTACGCGGTGTGGCGAACATCGGACTGACCGCCGAACTGGCACTGGGCCTGTCGATGGCCGCCGCGCACGTGCTCGGCGACGCGGGCGACCTGGGCGGCCGGCGCCCGGTGGCGGTGGTCGGCCGCGACCCGCGCGCCTCCGGCGAGTTCCTGGAGGCGGCCGTGATCGCCGGGCTGGCCGGCTCCGGGGTGGACGTGCTGCGGGTCGGCGTGCTGCCCACCCCCGCGGTGGCGTACCTGACCGGTGTGCTCGGTGCCGACTTCGGCGTGATGCTCTCGGCCAGCCACAACGCCATGCCCGACAACGGCATCAAGTTCCTGGCCCGCGGCGGGCACAAGCTGGACGACGCGATCGAGGACGCGATCGAGGCCGACTACCGCCACTACCTCTCCGGCGACGAGCCGATCCGGCAGCGTCCCACCGGCAGCGTGGTCGGCCGGGTGCACGAGTACACCGAGGGCCTCGACAAGTACGTCGCGCACCTGATCGGCGTGCTGCCCAACCGGCTGGACGGCATCAGGGTGGTCATCGACGGCGCGCACGGCGCGGCCGCCCGGGTGGCTCCCGAGGCCTTCGCCCGGGCCGGCGCCGAGGTGGTCTACACGCTGGGCGCCGAGCCGACCGGGCTGAACATCAACGACGGCGTCGGCTCCACCCACCTGGGCGGGCTGTGCCAGGCGATGCGCGAGCACCAGGCGGACCTCGGCATCGCGCTGGACGGCGACGCCGACCGCTGCCTGGCCGCCGACACCGAGGGCAACGAGGTGGACGGCGACCAGATCATCGCGATCCTGGCGGTGGCCATGCGCGAGGCCGGCACGCTGCGCGGCAACACCGCGGTCGGCACCGTGATGGCCAACCTGGGCTTCAAGCTGGCCATGGAGCGCGAGGGCATCGACCTGGTCGAGACGGCGGTCGGCGACCGCTACGTGCTGGAGGCGATGAAGGAGCACGGCTACGCGCTGGGCGGCGAGCAGTCCGGCCACGTGATCCTGCTGGACCACGCGACCACCGGCGACGGCACCCTGACCGGCCTGATGCTGGGCGCCCGGCTGGCGGCCACCAAGCAGCCGCTGGCCGACCTGGCCGCCGTGATGACCCGGCTGCCGCAGGTGCTGATCAACGTCAAGGGCGTGGACAAGGCCCGGGTGGCCGACTGCGCCGAGCTGACCGCGGCCGTGGCCGCGGCCGAGGCCGAACTCGGCGGCACCGGACGGGTGTTGCTGCGTCCGTCCGGCACCGAGCCGCTGGTTCGGGTGATGGTCGAGGCCGCCGACCACGACCAGGCCGAGGCGGTGGCCGAGAAGCTGGCCGCCGTGGTCAGCGAGCACCTGGCGATCTGACGACGGCTCAGGCCGACCGGCGATCGCCGGTCGGCCTCAAGTCGCGGCAGGGCTCAGAGCTTGCGCAGCAGGGCGCGGCGGACCTTGTGGTCGGCGCCCTTCTGCAGGATCAGGGTGGCCCGGCCCCGGGTCGGCAGTACGTTCTCCAGCAGGTTGGGCTTGTTGATGGTGCGCCAGACCTGACGGCCGTACTCCATCGCCTCCTCCTGCGGCACCTCGGTGAACCGGCGGAAGTAGGAGCTGGGGTCGAGGAAGGCGGTGTCCCGCAGCTTCTTGAAGCGGGACAGGTACCAGTTCTCGATGTCGTCGGTCCGGGCGTCCACGTAGATCGAGAAGTCGAAGTAGTCGGCCACCGCGAGCCGGGTGCGGCCGTCGGTGCCGGGCAGCGCGGGCTGCAGCACGTTGAGGCCCTCGACGATCAGGATGTCCGGGCGCTGCACCACCAGTCGCTCGCCCGGCACGATGTCGTAGACCAGGTGCGAGTAGACCGGGGCCGAGACCTGCTGCTTGCCCGCCTTGACGTCCGCCACGAAGCGCATCAGGGCCCGGCGGTCGTAGGACTCCGGGAAGCCCTTGCGGGCCATCAGGCCGCGCCGGCGCAGCTCCGCGTTGGGCAGCAGGAAGCCGTCGGTGGTGACCAGTTCGACCCGCGGGTGTTCGGGCCAGCGGGCCAGCAGCGCCTGCAGCAGCCGGGCGGTGGTGGACTTGCCGACCGCCACCGAGCCGGCCACCCCGATGATGAACGGGGTGCGGGTGCGCTCGGTGTCCGGGGTGTCCAGGAAGGTGCCCAGCGCCCCGCGCAGCTCGTGGGTGGCGTGGATGTAGAGGTTGAGCAGCCGGGACAGCGGCAGGTAGACGTCACGGACCTCGTCCAGGTCCAATGCTGTGCCGAGGCCGCGCAGTTGCTCCACCTCGGCCGCGCTCAGCGGCAGCGGGGTGCGGTCGCGCAGGGCGCTCCACTCGGCCCGGGACAGATCGACGTACGGCGACGGCGACGGGCTGGGCGCCGAGGAGGCGCCCTGGCTACAGAGTTCGGTCAGCACATGGTCCATTGTGAGCCGTCCGAGGGCGCACGGGCGCTGTGGTGTCGGTCACCAGCTGTCGCCCCGAGGGCGGCCCTAGGGAAACCCGAGCACGGCTTTCGCCCAGGAAGCGCCCTTATGCTGATCCCTATGTGCGGAATTGTTGGTTATGTGGGCTCCCAGCCCGCGCTCGACGTAGTGATCGCAGGGCTGCAGCGCCTGGAGTACCGAGGGTACGACTCGGCCGGTGTGGCCATCCAGACGGCGGACTCCTCAGGGCAGTGGAGTCTCGCCACCGACAAGCGGGCCGGAAAGCTCGCCAATCTCGAGAAGTCGCTCGCCGAGACCCCTCTTCCCGGCGGCACCACCGGAATCGGCCACACCCGCTGGGCCACCCACGGCGGACCCACCGACGCCAACGCCCACCCTCATGTGGACGACCACTGCAAGGTCGCGGTGGTCCACAACGGCATCATCGAGAACTTCGCCCAGCTGCGGGCCGAGCTGGCCGAGCGCGGCCACACGCTGCGCTCGGAGACCGACACCGAGGTGGTCGCGCACCTGCTGGCCGAGGCCTACGACGGCGATCTGGCCGAGGCGATGCGCACCGTGTGCCGCCGGCTGGACGGCGCCTTCACCCTGGTGGCGGTGCACGCGGACGCGCCCGGCACGGTGGTCGGCGCGCGCCGCAACTCGCCGCTGGTGGTCGGGCGCGGGGTGGGCGAGAACTTCCTCGCCTCCGACGTGTCCGCCTTCATCGCGCACACCCGCGAGGCGATCGAGCTGGGCCAGGACCAGGTGGTCGAGCTGCGCGCCGACGCCGTCACCGTGACGGACTTTCACGGCGCGCCGGTCGAGGTCCGCGAGTACCACGTGGACTGGGACGCCTCGGCTGCCGAGAAGGGCGGCTACGACTACTTCATGCTCAAGGAGATCGCCGAGCAGCCGAAGGCGGTCGCCGACACCCTGCTCGGCCGGATCGGCACCGACGGGCGCCTGACCCTGGACGAGGTGCGGATACCGGACTCGGTGCTGCGCGAGGTCGACAAGGTCGTCATCGTGGCCTGCGGCACCGCCTTCCACGCGGGCATGATCGCCAAGTACGCGATCGAGCACTGGACCCGGATCCCCTGCGAGGTCGAGGTCGCCTCCGAGTTCCGCTACCGGGACCCGATCCTGGACGACCGCACGCTGGTGATCGCGATCTCGCAGTCCGGCGAGACCATGGACACCCTGATGGCGCTGCGGCACGCCCGCGAGCAGGGCGCCCGGGTGCTGGCGATCTGCAACACCAACGGCTCGACCATCCCGCGCGAGTCCGACGCGGTGCTCTACACCCACGCCGGACCCGAGGTGGCGGTCGCCTCCACCAAGGCCTTCCTCACCCAGCTGGTCGCCTGCTACCTGGTCGCGCTCTACCTGGGTCAGGTGCGCGGCACCAAGTGGGGCGACGAGATCACCGCGGTGATCAAGGAGCTGTCCGACGCGCCGAAGCAGCTCGAGCAGGTGCTGCGGACCATGGAGCCGGTGCGCGAGCTGGCCCGCTCGCTGGCCGACGCCAAGTCGGTGCTCTTCCTCGGCCGGCACGTCGGCTTCCCGGTGGCCCTGGAGGGCGCGCTCAAGCTCAAGGAGCTGGCGTACATGCACGCCGAGGGCTTCGCGGCCGGCGAGCTGAAGCACGGCCCGATCGCGCTGATCGAGGAGGGGCTGCCGGTCGTCGTGGTGGTGCCCTCGCCGCGCGGGCGGTCGATCCTGCACGACAAGATCGTCTCCAACATCCAGGAGATCCGGGCGCGCGGCGCGCGGACCATCGTGATCGCCGAGGAGGGCGACGAGGCGGTGGTCCCGTACGCCGACCACCTGATCTCGATCCCGGTCACCCCGACGCTGCTCCAGCCGCTGGTCTCCACCGTGCCGCTGCAGGTCTTCGCCTGCGAGCTGGCCACCGCCAAGGGCCACGAGGTGGACCAGCCGCGCAACCTGGCGAAGTCGGTGACGGTGGAGTGAGCGGAGCCGGCGCCGACCATCAAGCGCCGTGGTGACGGTGGAGTAGCCACCGGTTATGGTCGGCGGGTGATCATCGGAGTTGGTATCGACGTCGCCTCGATCGACCGTTTCGCCGAGGCGCTGGCACGTACGCCGGCCCTCGGCGACCGCCTCTTCACCGCGGCCGAGCGCGTGCTGCCTTCGGGCCAGCAGCGCTCGGCCGCCTCGTTGGCGGCGCGTTTCGCGGCCAAGGAGGCGCTGGCCAAGGCGCTCGGCGCGCCCGGGGGCCTGGAGTGGCACGACGCCGAGGTGCGCAGCGAGCCCTCGGGCCGCCCGACCCTGCACGTCACCGGCACGGTGGCGGCCCTCGCGGCGCGGCTCGAGGTGCGCTCCTGGCACCTGTCGCTGAGCCACGACGCGGGCGTGGCCTCGGCGGTGGTCATCGCCGAGGGGTAGTTTCACTGGCATGCGCCTAGCTCACACCGTCGCCCAGGTCCGGGCCGCCGAGGCGGAACTCGCCGGCCAGCCGCTGATGGACCGGGCGGTGGCCGGCCTCGCCGCCACCTGCGCCCGGCTGCTGACCCGCCGTCGCGGCCGGGTCTACGGCAGCCGGGTGCTGGTGCTCGCGGGCAGCGGCGACAACGGTGGCGACGCGCTCTTCGCCGGCGCCCGCCTGGCCCGGCGCGGGGCGGCGGTGACCGCGGTGCTGCTCAGCCCCGAGCGTGCGCACCGGGCCGCGCTGGCCGCGCTGCGGGCGGCGGGTGGTCGGCTGACGGTCGATCAGCGGGCGGGCCTGGCCGAGTTCCGCCGCGCCGACCTGATCCTGGACGGCATCGTCGGGATCGGCGGCACCGGCGGGCTGCGGCCGGCCGCCGAGCCGTACGCGCGCGAGCCGCGCCGCGGCGTGCTCGTCGCGGTCGACCTGCCGAGCGGGGTGGACGCCGACACCGGGGAGGTCGCCGGGGCGGCGCTGCGCGCCGATCTCACGGTGACCTTCGGCACGCACAAGCCCGGCCTGCTGATCGATCCGGGGGCCGGGTACGCGGGGCCGGTGCAGCTGGTGCCGATCGGCCTGCGCCCGCCCGCCGCGCCCGTCGAAGCCCTGCAGCACGCCGAGGTGGGCGCGCTGCTGCCGCGGCCCGGCGCCGAGAGCGACAAGTACCGGCGCGGCGTGGTCGGCCTGCTGGCCGGCTCCGAGCGCTACCCGGGCGCGGCGCTGCTCGCCGTCGCGGGGGCGCTGCACGGTGGTGCCGGCGCCGTCCGCTACCAGGGCCGACCCGCCGAGGAGGTGGTCCGCCGCCACCCCGAGGTGCTGCTGACCACGGGGCGGGTGCAGTCCTGGGTGGTCGGCCCCGGCTCGGGCGAGGACACCGCCGAGGCGCTGGACGACGCGCTGGCGAGCGAGGTGCCGGTGCTGGTGGACGCCGACGGCCTGACCGAGCTGGCCCGTCGGGGTCCGCGCGAGCTGGCCGGGCGCACCGCGCCCACCCTGCTCACCCCGCACGCGGGCGAGGCCGCCCGGTTGCTCGGCGCGGGGGTGACGGCCGACCAGGTGGCCGCCGCCCGGCTGCGGCACGCCCGCGAGCTGGCCGACCGGTACGGCGCGACGGTGCTGCTCAAGGGCTCGACCACGGTGGTCGCCCGCCCGGACGGCACCGCCCGGGTGAACTCCACCGGCAGCTCCTGGCTGGCCACCGCCGGCAGCGGCGACGTGCTGGCGGGCCTGGCGGGCGCGCTGCTCGCGGCCGGTCTGCCGCCCTTCGACGCCGCGCCGGCCGCCGCCTACCTGCACGGCCTGGCCGGGCGGCTGGCGGCGGGCGAACCGCACGGCGCGCCGATCACCGCGAGCGAGGTCGCCGCCGCCCTGCCGGCCGCCTGGCGCGACGTGGCGCAGGGGGGTCGGGCGGCCGACGCAGCAGGTCTGGGAGACTGAACCCGATGACAACTGCGAAGACGACCGGGACCGCCATGCTCGCCGAGGGACTGCGTGCCGAGGCGGCCATCGACCTGGCCGCGCTGCGCGGCAACCTCGCCTCGCTGCGCGAGCGCGCGCCGGGCGCGGACCTGATGGCCGTGGTGAAGGCCGATGCCTACGGGCACGGTGCGCTGCCCTGTGCCCTGGAGGCGCTGGCCGCCGGGGTGCGGTGGATCGGCACCGCCACGCCCGAGGAGGCGCTGGCGCTGCGCGCTGCCGGGATCGCGCCGGAGCAGGCCCGGATCCTGTGCTGGCTGTGGACGCCCGGCGGCCCGTGGGCGCAGGCGGTGCGGGCTCGGATCGACGTCTCGATCAGCGGTCAGTGGGCGCTCGACGAGCTGCTCGACGCGGTCCGGGCCACCGGCCTGCCGGCCCGGGTCCATCTGAAGGCCGACACCGGTCTCGGCCGCAACGGCTGCCAGCCGCAGGCCTGGCCCGACCTGGTGGACGCCGCGCTGCGGGCCCAGGCCCAGGGCCTGCTCCAGGTGGTCGGCCTCTGGTCGCACTTCGCCGCCGCCGACGAGCCCGGCCACCCGTCGATCCAGGCCCAGCTGGACGCCTTCGCCTCGATGCTGGCCTACGCCGAGCGGGCCGGGGTGCGTCCGGAGGTGCGGCACCTGGCCAACTCGCCCGCCACCCTGCTGCTCCCCGAGGCGCACTACGACCTGGTGCGCACCGGCCTGGCGATGTACGGGGTGTCGCCGGTGCCCGAGGTGGGCGCCCCCGCCGACTTCGGGCTGCGCCCGGTGATGTCGCTCAGCGCCCGGCTCGCCCTGGTCAAGGACGTTCCCGGCGGACACGGCGTCAGCTACGGCCACCAGTACCACACGCCGGGGGAGACCACGCTGGGCCTGGTCCCGGTCGGCTACGCCGACGGCATCCCGCGGCACGCCAGCGGCACCGGGCCGGTCCAGATCGCCGGCAAGTGGCACACGGTGGCCGGGCGGGTCGCGATGGACCAGTTCGTGGTGGACCTGGGCGGTGGCACCCCGCCGGTCGGCGAGGAGGTGCTGATCTTCGGCAGCGGCGAGCGCGGCGAGCCGACCGCCGAGGACTGGGCCCGGGCCTGCGGGACGATCGCGTACGAGATCGTCACCCGGATCGGCGCCCGGGTGCCGCGCCGCTACCTGGGCGGGACCGGAGCGCGGCTGTGAGCGAGGAGCCCGGCGGGGGGTCGGTGAGCCGGGCCGGGCTGATCGGCCTGTCGCTCGGCATGGCCGCCGCCGGGGCCGCGGCCGGCATCGCGATCGAGCGCCTGACGCTGGGCCGGGCGCGCCAGCGGGCCCGCGAGCGGCTGGACGCGGTCGCGCCGTTCGGCTCGCTGCGCGGGCGGCCGCGCACGGTGGCGGCCGAGGACGGCACCGAGCTGTACGTCGAGCTGGACGGCCTTGAGGACGCGCCGCTGACCGTGGTGTTCTGCCACGGCTACTGCCTCAACCAGGACGTCTTCCACTTCCAGCGGGCGGCGTTCCGCGGCGACCTGCGGCTGGTCTTCTGGGACCAGCGCAGCCACGGCCGGTCCGAGCGCTCCCGCTCCTACCTGGCCGGGCGGCCCGCCTCGATCGACCAGCTGGGCGGCGACCTCGGGGCGGTGCTCGACGCGGTGGTCCCGAGCGGGCCGATCGTGCTGGTCGGCCACTCGATGGGCGGCATGAGCGTGATGGCGCTGGCCGAGCAGCGCCCGCGGCTGTTCCGCGACCGGGTGGCCGGGGTGGCGCTGATCGGCACCACGGCCGGCCAGTGGGAGACGGTGACCCTCGGGCTGTCCCCGGTCGGCACCAGACTCTGGCGCCGGCTGGGCCCCGGGGTGGTCCGGCTCCTGGGCAGCCAGGTCGGCCTGGTGGAGACCACCCGGCGCCTCGGCGCCGACGTCAGCGCCGTCTTCTACCGGCGCTTCTCCTTCGGTGGCGACGGCAAGGACGTCGACCCGGCGGTCGCCCGGTTCGCCGACCAGTTGCTGGACAGCACCCCGATCGACGTGGTCGCCGAGTTCTACCCCGCCTTCGCCGCGCACGAGAAGACGGCGGCGCTCACCGCGCTGGCCGAGCTGCCGGTGCTGGTGCTGGCCGGCACCGAGGACCTGCTCACCCCGGTCGCGCACAGCGAGGCCATCGCCCGGGCGCTGCCGCGAGCCGAACTGGCGCTGCTCCCCGGCGCCGGGCACCTGGTGCTGCTGGAACGCCCGGAGGAGGTCAACGCCCGCCTGGCGGAGCTGATCCAGCGGGCGGGCGGCCCCGAGGTCTGACGACAGGACCTGGGACCGTGCGCGATGTGGCACGGTTGGCTCAACGTCCGTGCGGCAGAACAAGAGGAAGCCATGGCCCCCCAGACCACACTCACCGTCCGTACCCCCGAGCGGATGACCGGGCTCGGCCGGCGGCTGGCCGGTGTGCTGCGGCCCGGCGATCTGGTGCTGCTCTCCGGGGAGTTGGGAGCGGGCAAGACCACGCTCACCCGGGGGCTCGGCGAGGGGCTCGGGGTGCGCGGGGCGGTGACCTCGCCGACCTTCGTGATCGCGCGGGTGCACCCCTCGCTCGTCGGCGGGCCCGCGCTGGTGCACGTGGACGCGTACCGGCTGGGCGGCGGGCTGGACGAGATGGAGGACCTCGACCTGGACGTTTCGCTGCCGGAGTCGGTGGTGGTGGTCGAGTGGGGCGAGGGCAAGGTCGAGCAGCTCTCGGCGGACCGGCTGGAGGTGCGGATCGAGCGGGCGCTCGGGGGCGGCGAGCGGCCGGAGGCCGACGAGGACCCGCGCCGGGTCACGCTGACCGGTCTCGGCGGCCGCTGGGACGGGGTCGACCTGGCCGCGCTGGACGGCTGAGGTTTTTTCCGACAGCGTGTCGGCATCATGTTGCAGCCGGAGGTGGCGCCATGATGGGATGGGCTTTGCAGTTAGGTGTACCTAACTAGGGAGTCCGCCATGCAGAGCAGCACCCCCGTGACCAGGAAAGCCCCGGAGCCGGCCGAGCGGGTCCCGATGGACCGGCTGCTGGCCGCCACCGCCGCGGCGGTGGCCCTCTGCACGCCGCCGAAGCCCGGCGAGGCGGCTCAGCCGACGACCTGTACCCGGGTGCCGTCGGGGGCGAAGTCCCAGAGCGTCTGACCGTCGGCCCGGTCGAAGCGGATCCCGCCGGTCTTGACCTTCGGATCGGCAGGCGCGGTGGAGCCGTCGAGCGCCGCACTGAACCCGAAGACGACACCACCCTGCTGAGTGAACCGGACCACGTGCTCGATCTGCTTGCCGTCGGTCCCGGCCCCGGCGGGCGCCCGGCTGTAGACGGTGTAGCTGCCCGGCGCCGGGTTGACCGAGCCGGGCACCACCGGGAAGGCGGCCTGGATCTCGGGGGTCTTCTTCGGGTCGACCAGCCAGACCTCCTTGGCGCTCAGCGAGTAGACCACCCGCAGGGTGCTGCCCTCCGCCGACTTGGGCAGCGGCGGAGCGCTCGGGGAGGCGTCGGCGCTCGGGGTCGGCGAGCCGGCCGGTGCGGTGCCGGCGTTGGGCGGCGGCTGGGCGGCCGAGGCGCGGCCGGCGGTGCCGTCGGCCTGGACGGCCAGCAGGGCGACCAGCGCCATGGCGCTCAGGGTCAGACCGGCGACCGCGACTGCAGGACCCTTCATCGCCACCGCGCACTCCCGTCGTTCGTAGGGCCGTGAGCCCCATCGTGCCAGGTTCCGGGCGGGGCCCAGGGACCTGGAGAACGTGTGTTCCGTACGGGGACAGAGGGTCGACTCCGGCGACCCTCTAACCTGGACCCGTGCTGCTGCTCGCGTTCGACACCGCTACCCCCGCCGTCACCGCCGCCGTCCATGACGGCGCGACCGTCCTGGCGCAGACCTACCAGGTCGACGCCCGGCGCCACGGCGAACTGCTGCTGCCCACCATCGCGCGGGTGCTCGCCGAGGCCGGCGTGGACAAGCGCGAGCTGACCGCGCTCGCGGTCGGCGTCGGCCCGGGCCCGTACACCGGGCTGCGGGTGGGTCTGGCCACGGCCGCCGCGCTCGGGCACGCGCTCGACCTGCCGGTGCACGGTGTCTGCACGCTGGACGCGATCGCCCGGCAGGCGCGCGCCGAAGGCCTGAGCGGCCCGTTCACGGCGGCCACTGACGCGCGTCGCAAGGAGGTCTACTGGGCCGACTACGACGCGGCGGGGCGCCGGATCGAGGGCCCGGCGGTGGACCGGCCCGGCGACCTGACGGTCCGTCAGGTCTCGGTGGGCGCCGGCGCGCTGCTCTACCCCGAGACCTTCCCGGGCGGGCGCGGGCCCGAGCACCTGTCGGCCGGCGCGCTGGCCGACTTCGCGGTCGCCGAACTGGCCGCCGGACGCGAGCTGTTGCCGCCGCTGCCGCTCTACCTGCGCCGCCCTGACGCGCAGGTCCCCGCCGGCTACAAGGCGGTGCTGCCGGCGTGACCGCGGGCACGCGCACGACGAGGATCACGCTGCGCCCGATGCGCTGGTGGGACATCGCGCCGGTGCTGGATCTCGAGCACACGCTCTTCCCCGAGGACGCCTGGTCGGCCGGGATGTACTGGTCGGAGCTGGCCGACGCGCACCCCGGCGGCAGCCGCCACTACACGGTGGCCACCACCGAGGACGGCACCATCGTGGGCTACGCCGGACTGATGGCGGGGCCCGGCGAGGCGGACGTGCAGACCATCGCCGTCGACGACCGCTACCAGGGCCGGGGCCTGGGCGCGGCGCTGCTCACCGACCTGGTCGACGAGTCCGTCCGGCGCGGCTGCACCGAGCTGCTGCTGGAGGTGCGGATCGACAACTTCCGCGCGCAGCGCCTGTACGAGCGGTTCGGCTTCGCGCCGGTCGGCATCCGGCGCGGCTACTACCAGCCGGCCAACGTGGACGCGCTGGTGATGCGCCGCGACCACCGAAACGAGAACGAGACCGAGGAAGACCATGGCTGACGAACCGCTCGTCCTGGGCATCGAGACCTCCTGCGACGAGACCGGCGTCGGCATCGTGCGCGGCACCACCCTGCTGGCCGACGCGGTGGCCTCCAGCGTCAACGACCACGCCCGGTTCGGCGGCGTGGTCCCGGAGATCGCCAGCCGCGCGCACCTGGAGGCGATGGTCCCCACCATCCAGCGCGCGCTGGACACCGCCGGGATCAAGGCGAGCGACCTGGACGGCATCGCGGTCACCGCGGGGCCCGGCCTGGCCGGCGCGCTGCTGGTCGGGGTCAGCGCCGCCAAGGCCTACGCCTGGGCGCTGGACAAGCCGCTCTACGGCGTCAACCACCTCGCCTCGCACATCTGCGTGGACCAGCTGGAGCACGGCCGGCTGCCCGAGCCGACGATGGCCCTGCTGGTCTCCGGCGGCCACTCCTCGCTGCTGCTCACCGGCGACATCACCAGTGACGTGCGCCCGCTCGGCGCCACCATCGACGACGCGGCCGGCGAGGCGTTCGACAAGGTGGCCCGGGTGCTCGGCCTGGGCTTCCCCGGCGGCCCGGTGGTGGACCGGATGGCCCGCGAGGGCGACCGCAAGGCGATCCACTTCCCGCGCGGCCTGAGCGGCCCCAAGGACCCCGAGTTCGACTTCTCCTTCTCCGGCCTGAAGACGGCGGTGGCCCGCTGGGTGGAGGCCAAGCGGCGGGCCGGCGAGGAGGTGCCGGTGGCGGACGTCGCGGCCTCCTTCCAGGAGGCGGTCACCGATGTGCTGACCCGCAAGGCGATCAAGGCCTGCCAGGAGCACGACGTGGACCACCTGATGATCGGCGGCGGGGTGGCGGCCAACTCCCGGCTGCGCGCGATGGCCGAGCAGCGCTGCGAGCGGGCCGGCATCCGGCTGCGGGTGCCGCGCCCGGGCCTGTGCACCGACAACGGCGCGATGGTCGCCGCGCTCGGCGCGGAGATGGTCTGGCGCGACCGGCCGACCTCGGCCTTCGACCTCTCGGCCGACTCCTCGCTGCCGGTCACCGAGGTCTCGGTGCCGGCCGCCCTGCTCGGGCACGGCGACGTGCACGGCGAGGCCTACCGCGCGCTGGACGGCGGGCAGGCGTGACCGAGGCGGTGATGTGGGAGGCCAAGGCGGTCGACGGTCGCGGGGCCGAGCTGCTGGGGTGGGCGCGCGAGCACCTGGCCCCCGCGCTCGCGGCGGCCGAGCGGCTGGAGCTGTTCAGCGCGCCCGGTGGGAGGGTGCTGGCGATCAGCTGGTGGCCGGCCCCGGTCGAGCCGGTGACGCCGCCTGAGCCGCCGTCAGAGCTGCTGGCGCGACCAGTGCATCGCTGGTCCTTCCACCGTGAGTACGTGGCCGAAGCACGGTAGCGTTCCGGGACGAGAGCGCTGGTCGAACACACAACAGCAGGGGGAGCGGGACGCCGTGAAGACCTACCAGAGGAGCCGGCTGACGGCGTGCACGGCGGGCTCGCTCGCCCTGGTCGCCGCCGTCGCGGTCAGCGGCTGCGGCAGCAGTGGCGGGGAGCAGAAGAACGCGGTCGCACCGCAGAGCACCCCGGCGGCCGGGCCGCCGTCGAGCGCCGCGCCGTCGACCGCGGCCACGCCGCCGCCGGCGGCCGGCGACGGTCAGGTGTCGGCCGCGGCCTGGGCCAAGTGGCACCTGCAGCCGCTGCCCGCCGCGCCCGCGCCGCCCGCCGACAAGCCGGTCAAGCTCGGCAGGACCGGCCAGGTCCCGGTGATCAGCGCCATTCCCACCAGCGACAAGGTGGTCTTCGTGACCATCGACGACGGCGAGGAGAAGGACCCCAAGTTCATCGAGATGATGAACGACCTGAAGATCCCGGTCACCATGTTCCTGATGGACGACGCGATCAAGAACGACTACGGCTACTTCAAGCCGCTGCAGGCCGCCGGCAACCACATCCAGAACCACACGCTGCACCACCCGGCGATGAGCACCAAGTCCGCCGTCGTGCAGAAGAACGAGGTCTGCGGCGACCAGCAGGTGCTCAGCCAGCAGTACGGGGCGGCGCCGTTCCTGTTCCGCCCGCCCTACGGCGACGGCGCCAACACCGCCACGCTCAACTCCGCGGTCCAGCAGTGCGGTCCGCGGGCGGTGGTGCTGTGGCGCGAGACGATGCAGATCCACGACATGCAGTACCAGGCCGGCGACAAGAAGTTGAAGCCCGGCGACATCATCCTGGCCCACTTCCGCGGTCCCAAGGACCTCAAGGGCGAGACGATGACCGAGATGTTCGGCGAGTTGCTCAGCCGGATCCAGGAGCAGGGCTTCTCGGTGGCGCGGCTGGAGGACTACATCCAGCCGCCGGCCGGCTGAGCCACCGGCTGAGCCAGCAGCATGGTCGGGGTGTCGGCGACCCGGGTCAGGAAGACCGTCGCCGTGTTCGGCCCCTCGGGCTTCAGCTGCCGGCGCAGCTCCTCCGGGGTCAGCCCGATGCCGCGCTTCTTGATCACCACGGTGCCCACCGCCCGCTGCCGCAACAGGATCTTGAGCTTCTTCACGTTGAACGGCAGCAGGTCGGTGATCTCGTACGCGTGCGCGAACGGCGTCGCGAGCAGCTGATCCGAGGTCAGGTAGGCGATCATCGGGTCGATCAGGGTGGCGCCGAGCCGTGCGGCGACCTCGGCGACCAGGTGGGCGCGGATCACCGCGCCGTCCGGCTCGTAGAGGTAACGGCGCACCGGGCCGGCCGGCGGGTCGGGGAGCCGGCCGCCGGTCAGGGTGTGCGGTCCCGGCAGCAGGGTGGCCCGGTGCGGCGCGCCGGCGGCCGGGGCGGTGCCGAACCAGAGCACCGCCTCCTTGACCTCGCCGTGGTCGGAGACCCACTCCGCCTCCGCGTCCTGGGGCACCGCCTCGTGCGGGATGCCCGGGGCCACCTTGAGCGCGCCCAGCGGGGTGCGGCGGCCGGCCTCGATCGCCCAGGAGAGCGGCGGGGAGTAGGCGGCGGGGTCGAAGACCCGGCCCTTGGCGGTGCGGCGTGCCGGGTCGGTGAAGACGGCGTCGAATCCGTCGACCGCCACCTCGGTCACGTCCGCGCAGCGCACCTCGATCAGCTCGGACAGGCCCAGCGCGGCCGCGTTGGCCGCCGCGACCGCGCAGGTCAGCGGGTCCCGGTCGACCGCGAGCACCGAGATCCCGGCCCGTGCCAGGGCGATCGCGTCACCGCCGTTGCCCGCGCACAGGTCGGCCAGCCGCGCCACCCCGAGCCGGCTGAACCGGGCGGCCCGCCACTCGGCCACGCTGCGCCGGGTGGACTGCTCGACCCCGTTGGGCGTGAAGTACATCCGCGCCGCGTCGTCCCCGAACTTCGGCTGGGCCCGCTGCCGCAGCCGCGCCTGCCCCAGCGCCGCGGAGACCAGCTCCGCCGGGTGCTCCCGCCGCAGCCGGGTGGCCAGCGCCAACTCCTCCTCGGGGGCGTACTCGCGCAGTTCGGTCAGCAGCCGCTGTCCCTGGTCGGTCAGCAGCCGCGCAAAGGTCTCGGTCTCCACCCGCCCATTGTCCAGGTCCGGCGATTCGCCCTGCGCGCCGCTGGCACTCTGGTTGACTGAGTGCTAACCGCGTCCTATGGTCGTTCCTGGCACTCCCCCCAGGGAGAGTGCTAACGCGACAGTATCGGCCTGACCCCCGCGACGGCAGGCCGTCCCTGTCGCTCACCTACCTGTTAGACAACCCCGTAATCTCCGAAGGGGAACTCGGACGTGACCACCGCCAGCAGCAAGGTTGCCATCAAGCCGCTTGAGGACCGCATCGTGGTCCAGCCGCTCGACGCCGAGACCACCACGGCCTCCGGCCTGGTTATCCCGGACACCGCCAAGGAGAAGCCCCAGGAGGGCGTTGTCCTGGCCGTCGGCCCGGGCCGCTTCGAGGAGGGCAACCGTCTTCCGCTCGACGTCACCGTCGGCGACGTCGTCCTGTACTCGAAGTACGGCGGCACCGAGGTGAAGTACAACGGCGAGGAGTACCTCGTCCTCTCGGCTCGCGACGTTCTCGCCATCATCGAGAAGTAAGCAGTCCGGCGGACCTCACGGTCCGCCATCTGGCCCGCCCCGGATCCGTGTCAGTTGTGACAGGGGCCCGGGGCGCGGTTGTTGCTACACCTGACGTCACGTACGCAGATATCCCGAGGAAACGGAATCATGGCGAAGATCCTGCAGTTCGACGAGGACGCCCGCCGCTCGCTCGAGCGCGGTGTCAACAAGCTGGCCGACACGGTCAAGGTGACCATCGGCCCCAAGGGCCGCAACGTCGTCATCGACAAGAAGTTCGGCGCCCCGACCATCACCAACGACGGTGTCACCATCGCCCGCGAGGTCGAGCTGGACGACCCGTACGAGAACCTCGGCGCGCAGCTGGTCAAGGAGGTCGCCACCAAGACCAACGACGTCGCGGGTGACGGCACCACCACCGCCACCGTGCTGGCCCAGGCCCTGGTCAACGAGGGTCTGCGCAACGTCGCCGCCGGCGCGGGCCCGGCCGCCCTGAAGAAGGGCATCGACAAGGCCGTCGCCGCCGTCTCCGAGCACCTGCTCTCCATCGCCCGCGAGATCGAGGGCAAGGACGACATCGCCGCCGTCGCCTCGCTCTCCGCGCAGGACCCGCAGGTCGGCGAGCTGATCGCCGAGGCGATCGACAAGGTCGGCAAGGACGGTGTGATCACCGTCGAGGAGTCCAACACCTTCGGCGTGGAGCTGGACTTCACCGAGGGCATGCAGTTCGACAAGGGCTACCTGTCGCCGTACTTCGTCACCGACCAGGAGCGTCAGGAGGCGGTCCTGGAGGACCCGTACATCCTGATCAACCAGGGCAAGATCTCCTCGATCCAGGAGCTGCTCCCGCTGCTCGAGAAGATCCTGCAGGGCGGTGCCTCCAAGCCGCTGCTGATCATCGCCGAGGACGTGGACGGCGAGGCGCTCTCCACCCTCGTGGTGAACAAGATCCGCGGCACCTTCAACGCGGTGGCCGTCAAGGCCCCGGGCTTCGGCGACCGCCGCAAGGCCATCCTGGGCGACCTGGCCACCCTGACCGGTGCCACCGTCATCTCCGAGGAGGTCGGCCTCAAGCTCGACCAGGCCGGCCTGGACGTGCTGGGCTCGGCCCGCCGCGTCACCATCACCAAGGACGACACCACGGTCGTCGACGGTGCGGGCGACTCCGAGGCCGTCGCCGGCCGCGTCGCCCAGATCAAGGCCGAGATCGCCAACACCGACTCGGACTGGGACCGCGAGAAGCTGCAGGAGCGCCTGGCCAAGCTGGCCGGCGGGGTCTGCGTGATCAAGGTCGGCGCCGCCACCGAGGTGGAGCTCAAGGAGCGCAAGCACCGCCTGGAGGACGCCATCTCGGCGACCCGCGCCGCGGTCGAGGAGGGCATCGTCGCCGGCGGCGGCGCCTCCCTGGTGCACGCGCAGAAGGTGCTGGACGGCGGCCTGGGCCTGTCGGGCGACGAGGCCACCGGTGTCGCCGTGGTCCGCAAGGCGCTCGCCGAGCCGCTGCGCTGGATCGCCCAGAACGCCGGCCTCGAGGGCTACGTCATCACCTCCAAGGTCGCCGAGCTGGACGGCAACCAGGGCTTCAACGCCGCCACCGGCGAGTACGGCGACCTGATGAAGGCCGGCGTCATCGACCCGGTCAAGGTCACCCGCTCCGCCCTGGAGAACGCCGCCTCGATCGCCTCGCTGCTGCTCACCACCGAGACCCTCGTGGTGGAGAAGCCCGCCGAGGAGGAGGCCGCTGCTGGTCACTCGCACGGCGGCCACGGTCACTCGCACTGACCCCTGGTAGCGCGCTGAACCGACGGCCCGGCACCCCCGCTCGAGCGGGGGTGCCGGGCCGTCGGTCTACGCTTGGCGCATGATCGAGGCTCGTCATCTGCGTGTGTTGCGCGCGGTCGCCCGTACCGGGTCGTTCTCCGCCGCTTCGCGGGAGCTGGGGTGCACCCAGCCGGCGGTCAGCCAGCAGATGAAGGCGCTCGAGAAGTCGGTGGGCCTGCCACTGGTGGCCCGCTCCGGGCGCGGGGTGCAGCTGAGCGAGGCCGGCGAGGTGCTGCTGAAGCACGCCTCGGGGATCCTGGCAGGCCTCTCGGCGGCCGAGCAGGAGGTGGCCGCGATCGCGGGGCTGCGGGCTGGGCGGGTCCGCCTGGTCTCCTTCCCCACCGCGAGTTCCACCCTGGTGCCGCCCGCGGTCGCCCGACTGCGCGACGCCCATCCGGGGGTGCGCGTGTCGCTGGTGGAGGCCGAGCCGCCGGAGTCGCTGGCGATGCTGCGCGGCGGCGAGTGCGACATCGCCCTGGCCTTCCGCTACCCGGGCGAGCACCCGAGCAGCACTCCCGCGCACGGTGTGTCGCGTTCGGCCCGGGCCGCCGCGGTGCTGGCCGCCGCCGAGACGGCCGCCGCGGGCGACTGGTCCGAACTGGTGGTGCGTCCGCTGCTCGACGACCCGCTGGTCGGCCTGCTCCCGGTCGGCCACCCGCTGGCCGACCGCACCGCCGAGCAGCCGGTGCGGCTCGCCGAGCTGGCCGAGGAGCAGTGGATCGCGGGCTGCCCGCAGTGTCGCGGACAACTGGTCGAGCTGTGCGCCGAGGCCGGTTTCGCGCCCCGGATCGACTTCGCCACCGACGACTACCCGGCGGTGGTCGGCCTGGTGGCGGCCGGCCTGGGGGTCGCGGTGCTGCCGCGCCTGGCGCTGGACGCGGTGCGCCACGACGCGGTGGCGGCGGTGCCGGTGCACGCGGCCGACGGCCGGTCCGCGCTGCGCGAGGTGGTGGCGCTGACCCTGCCGGACCTGGCCGAGGTGCCGGCGGTGCGGCTCATGCTCGACCGGCTCGCCACGGTGGCGGCCGGTCGTCGAGGGTCGGGCTCTTCGGAAATGTCCGTTCGCTGACCGACGGACGTCGAGCAAACGTTTCTGCTACCGGTGGGCGGCCCCTACCGGACGGTCAGTGCCGGACGGTCACCGGCACCTCGGCCAGCCGGTTGCGGGCGCGACCCTGCAACTCCTCGCGCTCGTCCTCGGTCAGGCCGCCCCAGACGCCGTAGGGCTCGCGGACCGCCAGCGCGTGGGCCGCGCACTGGGTGCGCACCGGGCAGCGCATGCAGACCTCCTTCGCGCTCTGCTCCCGCGAGCTGCGCGCCGCGCCACGCTCGCCTTCGGGATGGAAGAAGAGCGAACTGTCCACACCGCGGCAGGCGGCGGAGAGCTGCCAGTCCCACAGGTCCGCGTTCGGACCGGGGAGTCGGGAGAAATCGGCCATGGCTCATTCCCTTCGAGTCGTCCGACAGCCGTTCGGCGAGGCTTCGAGGCGCCGGGATGGACACCTGGAAATATGACTTACAGCACGCTTCCCGACAAGTCACCCACAGAGTTACCCAACAGTCAATGATCGTACAAAAGCCATGAAAACGGACTAAACGGGCATGAAGTGGGTCGGATGAGTCGTGGCAATCGGGTGGCCCGGTGTGTCGGCGCCCCCCGCCCCGCGCTGCCGTCGGGCCGTACTCCGGCGTGCGCGGCGCGCGCCGATCGGGTGTCGGACGCGCGCTACGAGCACAAAAGAGCGGTGTCCGCCCCGCGATGCGGCTGATCAGTAATGGGTTGGCCACGTACAGTGGTGGAGATGGCCCTGAAGGCCGTAACTCATTCGAGTGACGGTCGTTGGAAGTGCGGAGAGAGTTCGTACCAGCCAGGAGGCTCAACGTGACGCGGATCAGCTGCGGAGGACGGTCATGACTTCCGTTCTCGTTTGCGACGATTCACCGCTTGCCCGGGAGGCGCTGCGCCGTGCGGTGGCCACCGTGCCGGGTGTCGACCGGGTGACCACGGCGACGAACGGTGAGGAGGTCCTCCGCCGCTGGGTGGCCGACCGCTCCGATCTCGTCCTGATGGATGTCCGGATGCCCGGACTGGGCGGCGTGGAGACGGTTCGGCGGCTGCTGTCCGCCGACCCGGGCGCCCGGATCATCATGCTCACCGTCGCCGAGGACCTGGACGGCGTGGCGCTCGCCGTGGCCGCCGGGGCTCGCGGCTACCTGCACAAGGACGCCTCGCGGGCCGAGCTGCGGGCCACCGTCACCCAGGCGCTGGCCGATCCGACCTGGCGTCTGGCGCCACGCCGGCTGCGCAGCCCCGACATGGGAGCGGCGCCCACGCTGACGGCCCGTGAGATCCAGGTGCTGGAGGGGATGAGCCACGGCCGGAGCAACGCGGAGATCGGCCGCGAGCTCTTCCTCTCCGAGGACACCGTGAAGACGCACGCCAGGCGGCTCTTCAAGAAGCTCGGCGCCTCCGACCGCGCACACGCGGTGGCGCTCGGTTTCCGCTGGGGCCTGGTCCGCTGAAGCTGCGCCGACTTCCGGTGCGCCCCTTCCTCCGTTGGACGGAGGAAGGGGCGCGGTCGCTTTTCCTCGGGCGCGGCATAGGCCGTGGGGCCGGTCAGGCTGCACCATGGAGGGGTGGAGCGCGGCGACGGTGGGAACGGGGGTGGGTCGGTGGCGGATAACGTTCCGGTGCACAAGTCCGGACGCGGTGCGAGGTTTTCCGACGCGACCAGGCACCATGGACCGATGCGCGACGACGAGGCCGCCGAAACCGGCGAGGTAGCACCGGCCGATGCCGTCCCCAGCAACTCCGGGGCCCGCGGCCGGAGGTCGCCGTCTGCCGCGGGCACCTCGCCGCTGGTCGCCGAGCTGGTGGCGGCGGCGGTTCGGGGCGAGGGCCCGGCCACTGACGCCCTGTTGGCCTACGTCCACCCGCTGGTGCTGCGCTACTGCCGGGGCCGGCTGGTCCGGTTGCCCGGCGGCGCGCGGCACCATGTGGACGACGTGGCCCAGGAGGTCTGCGTCGCGGTGCTCTGCGCGCTGCCCCGCTACCGGGACGAGGGGCGGCCGTTCGAGGCCTTCGTCTACAGCATCGCCGCCCACAAGATCGCCGATCTGCAGCGGGCCGCGATGCGCGGGCCCGGCTCGACGGTGATCCCGCCGGACGACCTGCCCGAGGTGCCGGACGAGGCGCTCGGCCCGGAGGAGCGCGCGTTGCTCAGCAGCGACGCCGCCTGGATGCGCGAGCTGCTGTCGAATCTGCCGGCCCGTCAGCGCGAGCTGGTGCTGCTGCGGATCGCGGCCGGGCTTTCGGCGGAGGAGACCGGGGAGATGCTCGGCATGTCGCCGGGGGCGGTGCGGGTCGCCCAGCACCGAGCGCTCAGCCGGCTGCGCGCGCTGGCGGAGGAGTCCGCGTAGCTCGCCCTGTGGCCTCGCTCACGGTTGTCAAGAGGGCGCGACGTGGCTTCTCCCGATGCCAGTACGATGGGGTATCGGCGCCTGGACAGGTCGCCAAAGATCCGTGCGGGCGAGTGACGTCACCTCGTAGATTCGTCCAATAGCGGTTTGGTGTCCTTCCACTGCCGGTGCGCGCCCCGACCCTCACAGGGCGCATCCGATCGACCGGCCGGCCACGGGAAGGTAGCCCCCACCATGTCTCTTAACGCCGCAGGCGTACCCGAGAAGTTCGCGATGCTCGGACTCACGTACGACGACGTCCTGCTGCTGCCCGGGGCGTCCCACGTGCTGCCGAACCAGGTGGACACCTCCTCGCGCGTGTCGCGCAACGTCCGGGTGAACATCCCGCTGCTCTCCGCCGCGATGGACAAGGTCACCGAGGCCCGGATGGCCATCGCGATGGCCCGTCAGGGCGGGGTCGGCGTGTTGCACCGCAACCTGTCGATCGAGGACCAGGCCAACCAGGTCGACCTGGTCAAGCGCTCCGAGTCGGGCATGGTCACCGACCCGATCACGGTCGGCCCCGAGACCACGCTGGCCGAGGCTGACGCGCTCTGTGCCAAGTTCCGGATCAGCGGCGTGCCGATCGCCGACCCGGACGGCAAGCTGCTGGGCATCGTCACCAACCGCGACATGGCCTTCGAGACCGACCGCAGCCGCCAGGTCCGCGAGATCATGACCCCGATGCCGCTGATCACCGGCAAGGTCGGGATCTCCGGTGAGGACGCGATCGGCCTGCTGCGCCGGCACAAGATCGAGAAGCTCCCGCTGGTCGACGACGAGGGCCGGATCAAGGGCCTGATCACGGTCAAGGACTTCGTCAAGGCCGAGAAGTACCCGAACGCCGCCAAGGACGCCGAGGGACGGCTGCTGGTCGGCGCCGCCGTCGGTGCCAGCGCCGAGGCCTTCGACCGGGCCCAGGCCCTGGTCGCGGCGGGCGTGGACTTCCTGGTGGTGGACACCTCGCACGGCCACAGCCACAACGCGCTGGAGTGGATCGCCAAGATCAAGTCGGCCGTCGCGGTGGACGTGATCGGCGGCAACGTGGCCACCCGGGACGGCGCCCAGGCGCTGATCGACGCGGGCGTGGACGGCGTGAAGGTCGGGGTGGGCCCCGGCTCGATCTGCACCACCCGCGTGGTGGCCGGCATCGGCGTCCCGCAGGTGACCGCGATCTACGAGGCCGCGGTGGCCTGCCAGGCGGCCGGGGTGCCGGTGATCGGCGACGGCGGTCTGCAGTACTCCGGCGACATCGGCAAGGCGCTGGCCGCCGGTGCCGACACGGTGATGCTCGGCTCGCTGCTGGCGGGCTGTGAGGAGTCGCCGGGTGAGCTGCTGTTCATCAACGGCAAGCAGTTCAAGTCCTACCGCGGCATGGGTTCGCTGGGCGCCATGCAGTCGCGCGGGCAGGGCCGCTCGTACTCCAAGGACCGCTACTTCCAGGCCGAGGTCGCCTCGGACGACAAGCTGGTTCCCGAGGGCATCGAGGGTCAGGTGCCCTACCGCGGCCCGCTGTCGGCCGTGCTGCACCAGCTGGTCGGTGGCCTGCGGCAGACCATGGGCTACGTGGGTGCGGCCACCGTCGCGGAGATGGAGAGCAAGGGCCGGTTCGTCCGGATCACCTCGGCGGGGCTCAAGGAGAGCCACCCGCACGACATCCAGATGACGGTCGAGGCCCCGAACTACACCAGCCGGTAAGCAGTGCTCGAAGGCCCGCCACCGTCCGCGTGGCGGGCCTTTGTGCGTCCGGTGCCGGGTGTCCGGGATACTAGGGGGCGATCGTGAGCAGCAAGCAGCAGAGAGGCTCGAAGTGACTGAGATCGAGATCGGGCGGGGCAAGCGCGGCCGGCGGGCGTACTCCTTCGACGACATCGCCGTCGTCCCCAGCCGCCGTACCCGGGACCCGAAGGAGGTCTCGATCGCCTGGCAGATCGACGCCTACCGCTTCGAGCTGCCGTTCCTGGCGGCCCCGATGGACAGCGTGGTCTCACCCGCGCAGGCCATCGCGATCGGCCGCCTCGGCGGCCTCGGGGTGCTCAACCTCGAGGGCCTGTGGACCCGCTACGAGGACCCGCAGCCGCTGCTGGACGAGATCGCCGGGCTCACCGACGAGGCCGCCGCGACCCGCCGCCTGCAGGAGATCTACGCCGCGCCGATCCAGGCCGAGCTGATCGGCAAGCGGATCCGGGAGGTGCGCGACTCCGGTGTGGTCACCGCGGCCGCGCTCTCCCCGCAGCGCACCGCCGAGTTCTCCAAGGCGGTGGTCGACGCGGGTGTGGACGTCTTCGTGATCCGCGGCACCACGGTCTCCGCCGAGCACGTCTCGGGCGCGGCCGAGCCGCTCAACCTCAAGCAGTTCATCTACGAGCTGGACGTCCCGGTGATCGTCGGCGGCTGCGCCACCTACACCGCCGCGCTGCACCTGATGCGCACCGGTGCGGCCGGCGTGCTGGTCGGCTTCGGCGGCGGCGCCGCCCACACCACCCGCAACGTGCTGGGCATCCAGGTCCCGATGGCCACCGCCGTCGCGGACGTGGCCGCCGCCCGCCGCGACTACATGGACGAGTCCGGCGGCCGCTACGTGCACGTGATCGCGGACGGCGGTGTCGGCTACAGCGGCGACATCGCCAAGGCGGTCGCCTGCGGCGCGGACGCGGTGATGATCGGTGCCGCGCTGGCCCGGGCCACCGACGCGCCGGGCCAGGGCTTCCACTGGGGCATGGAGGCGGTGCACGAGGAGCTGCCGCGCGGCAAGCGGGTCGACCTCGGCACGGTGGGCACGACCGAGGAGATCCTGGCCGGTCCCTCGCACACCCCCGACGGCACGATGAACCTGTTCGGCGCGCTGCGCCGGGCGATGGCCACCACCGGCTACTCGGAGCTCAAGGAGTTCCAGCGGGTCGAGGTGACGGTCAGCCACCGCTGACGGTCCGTCAGCGAAGGGGTCGGGGCGAGCAGCCCCGGCCCCTTCGGGCGTTCATCGGGCGCCGAAGCGCCTGGTGAAGATGAAGCCTTCGGCGGCCGCGAACAGGTAGAACAGGATGTCCTTGGCGTCGAGCATGCTCCGCCAGCCCTGCATCGTGTCGCCGAGTTCCGAGCCGAAGACGTCGGTGGGCCCCAGGCCGTACTGCTGGTGCAGCACCAGGTAGATGTAGAAGAGCTGGCCGAGGAAGACGCCGAGCACCGAGAGGAGCAGGCCGAGCACCGGCAGCACCGGGTGGCGGCCGCCGACCTTGCCCAGGCCGATCGAGACCAGCAGCGCGAGCGCGATGGCGAAGTAGCTCCACTGCGAGTTGCTGGCCTTCATGATGAAGCCGTAGAGCACCGCGCCGGCCAGCATCGCGAGCAGGCCGACCGCGATGCCGCCGCCGACGTTGCCGCGTCGCGGCGCGGGCGCGGCGAGCTGGGCGTAGCCGTAGGGCGCGGGCTGGCCGAAAGGCGCCGGTGGCCCGAAGGCGGGCGGTTGCGGCTGTGACTGCTGAGGCGGCTGGGGCTGCGGATAGGACGGTGGCACGGGCCCGGACATGGAGCTTCCCCCGACGTGGAGCGGATGCGACGGGGGCGAACGCTAGCAGCGGCGCCCTGTCCGGGGACAGCGGTTTCGGGTCACGACTCGACTATTCCAGGGGTCGAGTGAACAGCCGCCGTGGGCACAGGGGATGATGGAGGCTTGACCGTCGGCCTGGTGCGCGCAGCGACCCGACGGTACGTCACCTGACCGGCAGCAGCACATGGGGGAACGCCCGAATGACCCAGCCGCAGGGCACTTCCGGACGCGTCCTGGCCGACCGGTATCGGCTCGATTCGGTCCTCGGCAGCGGTGGCATGGGGACCGTCTGGCGGGCCGAGGACGAGATGCTCGGCCGGATCGTGGCGGTCAAGGAACTGCGGATGCACGGCAGCGTCGACGACGACGAGCGGCACCGCCTGATCGTCCGTACGCTGCGCGAGGCCAAGGCCACCGCGCGGATCCGGCACACCGCCGCCGTCACCGTCTTCGACGTGGTCGAGGAGGACGACCGGCCGTGGATCGTGATGGAACTGGTCGACGGCCGCTCGCTGGCCGAAGTGGTCAAGGAGGACGGGCCGGTGACGCCGACCCGGGCCGCGGAGATCGCGCTGGAGCTGCTCGGCGTGCTCGGGGCCGCGCACAGCCAGGGGATCCTGCACCGGGACGTCAAGCCGTCCAACGTGCTGATCGGCGAGGACGGCCGGGTGGTGCTGACCGACTTCGGCATCGCCAGCGTGGAGGGGGACACCTCGGTCACCTCGACCGGGATGCTGGTCGGGGCGCCCTCGTACATATCCCCGGAGCGGGCCCGCGGGCAGAAGCCGGGGCCGCCGGCCGACCTGTGGTCGCTGGGCGGCACGCTCTACGCGATGTTGGAGGGCAAGCCGCCCTACGACCGGGGCTCGGCGCTGGCCACGCTCACCGCGGTGATGACCGAGGACCTGCCCGCCCCCGAGAACGCCGGGCCGCTGCGCCCGGTGATCGAGGGGCTGCTGGAGCGGGACCCGGAGAAGCGGCTGGACGCCTCGACCACCCGCTCGATGCTCAAGCGGATCGTCGCGGAGTCCACCGCGCGCGCCGAGTCGACCACCAGGGTGGCGTTGCCGGCCGCCGAGTCGACCAAGCTCGATCTGGCGTCGGGCGGGCCGGCGGAGAAGTCGGCTGACCCGGCACCGGAAGTCGGATCCGCCGACGTTGCGCGCAAGTCGGCGAGGCTGAGCGTGCCCGGGCTGAGCACGGTGCGGGTGGGCAGCAAGCGGGCCGCGGCCGCAGCCGCTGCCACGGCGGCGGGGACGCCGGCGGAGGACCCGGCGCAGGCGGAGACCGGTGTCTGGTCGCGCAGCGGCACGCTGGGGACCGCCGCGCGCTGGTCGGGCCGGCGGCGCCGGCTGCTGGCCGTGCTGGCGGTCGTGCTGCTGGTGCTGGTGGCCGGCGTGATCTGGCTGGTGGCGGGCACGGGCGGGGCGACGAAGAAGGGGGCGGGGCCAGCGGCGCTGCCCGGCGCGGTCGGGGTGGCCTCGACCGTCACGACCGGATCGCCCTCGGCCGCGTCGGCTTCTGCCCCGAGCAGTGCCGCTCCGAGCGGTGTCGCCCCGAGCAGCGCCGCCCCGAGCAGCGCGGCGCAGGGCACCCCCGCCGCGAGCGCGGTGGCACCGGCCACCGGCGCTGCCCCCACCAGTGCCGTCCCGAGCAGTGCCGCGCCGAGCAGCGCAGCGCCGTCGGGCAACCCGGCGCCGGCCGTGCCGACCGGCTACTACCAGTACACCGACTCCTCCGGCTTCTCCATCCAGCTCCCCAACGGGCTGAACCTGGACGCCAGTTCCTCGAAGGACGGCAGTCACGTCTTCCGGGGCGGCGGCATCACCCTGCAGGTCGACTGGACCACCACCCCCGGCGCCAGTGCCCTCGCCGCCTGGCAGTCGGAGGAGCAGCAGGTTTCCCCCACCCTGAGCAACTACCAGCGGGTCCAGCTGCAGGCCCTGTCCGGCTGGCGCTGGTCGAACGCCGCCGACTGGGAGTGGACCTTCGGCTCCAGCACCCGCCAACACTCGCTCAACCGTGGTTTCGTGCTGGACAACCGTAAGTACGGTTATGCGCTCTACTGGACCACGAGCGACAGCGACTGGAGCACCCCCGCGATCAGCCAGGCCCGGGCCATCGGCTTCCAGAGCTTCCAGCCCGCGCCATAGCGAGAGAGGGGGCGGCCATGCGAGCTGGCCCTGGCCAGACGATGGCCGGCCACTATCAGGTGGTAGCCAGTCACGTGACGGACCGTCAGCCGTCGGAGGCGGACGCGGCCGGACCACGCCGCCTCGCGGTGGACCTGCACGGCGACACCCCGGTGCTGCTGGAGGGACTGGAGCTGCCCGAACTGCTGGTGCCCGAACTGACCGGCAGCGCGGACTTCGAGGGCAGCCGCTGGCTGGACCCGGCTGAGATCCTCGCCGCCGTCCGCGCGGTGCTCGCGGACACCCCCGAGCACCCCAGGCTGCGGCAGTCCTTCGAGGTCTTCGCGGCGGACGGCGTGGTCTGGGCCGCGGTCGAGCGGCCGCCCGCGCGGGCACTGCCCGAGCTGCTCGCGGCCGGCCCGCTGGACCCGTACCGGGCCGCCGAGCTGGCCGCCGACCTGTGCGGCGCGCTGGCCGCGCTGCACCTGGACGGTCACCCGCACGGGAACCTGGCCGTCGAGCAGGTGCTGGTCTGCGAGGACGGCGCCGCGCTGCTCGGTGGCCAGGCGATCGGCGCCGCCCAGGAGGCGCTGGCCAGGGCGCTGGGCGGCGCGGACGGGCGGCGCTGGGCACAGGCGCGGACCGGCCTGGTCGGGGCCAGGGCGGAGCGCTGGCCCCCCGAGCTGCTGGCGGCCGAGGCGGCGGGGCCCGCGGCGGACCTGTGGGCGCTGGGCGTGCTGCTGCACCGGGTGCTGACCGGATACGGTCCGTTCCCCGAGCAGAGCCCGACCGCGCTCTTCGCCGCCGTCCGGGCCGCGCAGCGGGCCGACAGCGCCGGGTGCGGACCGCTGCGCCCGCTGGTGGACCGGCTGCTCGCGGGCGACCCCGCCGAGCGGCCGTCGGCCGTCGAGGCCCGGCAGTGCCTGACCGAGCTGCTGGCGCAGGCGCCGGAGCCGTACCGGGCCGAGGAGGTCGAATCGGCGCTGCCGGTGCTGCGGCCGGCCGGACCGCTGGTGCCGCGCCCGCGCCGGTGGCGCCCGGTGGCGGTGGTGCCCGAGCACGCCCGGCACGCCAGGGCGCAGCGGCCGTCCAGGCTGCTGCCGGCGCTGCTGGTCGGCGGGGTCATGGTGGCCATGGTGCTGGCGATCGCGGCGGTGGCCGTGTTCGCCGGGTGACACGCGTAGCGCGGCGGACATCACAGCCCGGTCACGTGGCCGGGTCCCGGTGAAGCATCGTGGATCGGACGCCTAGGCTGGGGCCGGAACATTGTCCGAGCGGTGATCAGATGCGTGCTGCACCGAAGATGGGGGGAGTGGTCGCCGTGAGTGGACAGGAGCAGGCGGGGGCCGCCGGCGCGCCCGTGCCGATCCAGGCCGAGCCGAGCGAGGTCGCGGCGGGCCCGGGGGAGTCGAGCCGCGTGGAGTCGGGCCCAGTGGAGTCGAGCCGCGTGGAGTCGAGCCGCGCGGAGTCGAACTGGGCCGAGCCGATCGGCAGAGCCGAGACCCGTCGGATGCTCGCCGGGCGCTACGAGCTGGGTGAGCGGCTGGGCCGAGGCGGCATGGGGACCGTCTGGCGGGCCAGGGACCTGATGCTGGACCGCGAGGTGGCGGTCAAGGAGCTGACCGTCAACCACCTGCCCGAGGAGGATCTGGCGATCCTGCAGTCCCGGATGAAGCAGGAGGCCAGGGCGGCGGCCCGGATCAAGCACAGCGGCGTGATCACCATCCACGACGTGCTGGAGCAGGACGGCCGCCCGTGGATCGTGATGGAGCTGATCGACGGCCGTTCGCTGGCCGACGTGGTCGCCCAGGACGGCACGCTCTCGCCGCGCGAGGCCGCCGAGGTCGGCACCCAGGTGCTGGCCGCGCTGCACCGGGGCCACCAGCTCGGGGTGCTGCACCGGGACGTGAAGCCGGCCAACGTGCTGCTCGAACACGGCACCGGGCGGGTGGTGCTGCTGGACTTCGGGATCGCCAAGTTCGAGGGCTCGTCCGAGCTGACCCGGCCCGGCGACCTGGTCGGCTCGCCGGACTACCTGGCGCCCGAGCGGGCCCAGGGCGAGCGTCCCGGCCCGGCCTCCGACCTGTGGGGGTTGGGGGCCACGCTGTGGGCGGCGGTGGAGGGCCAGTCGCCGTTCCGCCGGCACGACCCGCTGAGCACGCTGGCCGCCGTGGTCGCCGAACCGCTGCCGGAGCCGCGCAAGGCGGGTGCGCTCGGGCCGGTCCTGGCCGCGCTGCTGGCCAAGCCGGTGGAGCAGCGGCCGAGCGCCGACGAGGCGCAGCGGATGCTGCGCGAAGTGACCGCCGGACACACCATGGCGATCACCGCTCGCCCGGCGGCGATCCACCGCACGCCCACCCAGGTGGTGCCGGTGGTGGACCGCCCGGCGCTGGCCGAGCCGGGCAGCCCCGCCGAGCCGCCGTCCGCCACGTCCGCCGGGCCGACCGGTCCCACCGCCGCGCTCGCGCCCGCCCCGGCGCCGGCACCGGCCGGGCCGACCCCCACCGGGCCGCTGCCGGCGGCCCGCGGCTCCCGCCGGCGCGGGGGCCTGCGGCTGGCGCTGCTCGGACTGACCGCCGCCTTGGTGAGCGGTGCGGTGGCCTTCGGCGTGGTCCGCTACGACCACCGCAGCCAGCCGCCGGTGGCCGACACGTCGCCCTCGGCTTCGCCCAGCACCGCCCCGCCGACCGCCGTGCCCAGCTCCGCGCCGTCCACACCCAGCGCCGCCGCGCCGGCCGGCCCGGCACCGTCCGGCTTCAAGTGGGTCACGGACCCGCTCGGCTTCCGCTTCCCGGAGCCACAGGACGGCGGCACCTGGACCCGGCTGTACCGGAACAACAACGTCTACTACAGCCCGGACGGCCAGCGGCACCTGATCCAGTTCGCCGTCCAGGTCGGCCAGTCGCTCTCGCCGCTGGACCATCTCCAGCAGCTGTCCGACGGGTGGAACAAGCAGGCGCAGCTGGGGACCACGGACTACAAGCAGGAGTACCTCGCCAGCGCGGAGGTGCACGGCTACGAGGCGGCCAAGTGGATCTTCACCTACACCAACACCACCGGCGGCCCGAACGCCGGACCGCGCCGGGCGATCGAGGAGGAGTACCGGGACAGCCAGGGCACCTCGTACGCGATGCTGGTCTCCGGCCCGGTCACCGGTGACGACCACACGCTGACCGAGAGCCGTTTCACCGCGCTGCTGAACGGCTTCACCCCGGTGACTCCGTAGCGCCTTTCGCTGTTACCGACGGGTACACAACGGGCCGTTCAAGGCCTAGGCTGCGCCCATGACGGACATCACGGCAGAAAACCGCGGCGGCGGCCGCAATCCGGCGGCCCCGGGCGCCGGCCGTACGGTCGCCTCGGCGGTCCCGCAGTCCCTGGTCGCCCGGCTGGCCCGCGGTGTCACCGCTGCCGGTGACGCCGACCTCACGCGGACCCTCGCGCCGCTCACCGGTGAGCCGCTGGCCGAGCTGCCGCAGTCGACCCCGCAGGACGTCACGGTGGCCTACGAGCTGGCCCGGCGCGCCCAGCAGGCGTGGGCCGCCCAGCCGGTGCGGCGCCGGGCGGCGGTGCTGCTGCGCTTCCACGACCTGCTGCTGAAGCGGCAGGACGAGGTGCTCGACCTGATCCAGGCGGAGACCGGCAAGTCCCGGCTGCACGCGTTCGAAGAAGTGCTGGGCGCCGCGCTGGCCGCCCGCCACTACGGTCGCGCCGCGGTCGGCTACCTGAAGGACCGCCGCCGCGGCGGGGCGCTGCCGGTGCTCACCCACACCGTGGAGGGGCGTCGCCCCAAGGGCGTGATCGGCCAGATCTCGCCGTGGAACTACCCACTGGAGCTGTCGGTCAGCGATGCGCTGCCGGCCTTCGTGGCGGGCAACGCGGTGGTCAACAAGCCCGACACGCAGACCGCGCTCACCGCGCTCTGGGCCCGCGAGCTGCTGATCGAGGCCGGGCTGCCGGCCGACCTGTGGCAGATCGTGATCGGCGACGGCCCGGTGATCGGCCCGGCCGTGGTCGAGCACGCGGACTACGTCTCGTTCACCGGCTCCACCCCCACCGGCCGGGACGTGGCCCAGCGGGCCGCCGCCCGACTGGTCGGTGCCTCGCTCGAACTCGGTGGCAAGAACGCGCTGCTGGTGCTGGCCGATGCCGACCTGGACAAGGCGGCCGAGGGCGCGGTGCGGGCCTGCTTCTCCTCGGCCGGGCAGCTGTGCATCTCGATCGAGCGGCTCTTCGTGCACCGCTCGGTGGCCGACGCCTTCCTGGAGCGGTTCGTCGCGCGGACCCGGGCGATGCGGTTGGGCGGCGGCCTGGCCTACGGCGCCGACATGGGCTCGCTGGTCTCGACGCGACAGCTGGAGACGGTCACCCGGCACGTCGAGGAGGCCGTCAAGGCCGGCGCCACCGTGCTGACCGGCGGCCAGGCCCGCCCCGAGCTCGGCCCGCTCTTCTACGAGCCCACCATCCTGGACGGTGTCACCCCCGAGATGACGGTCTGCGGCCAGGAGACCTTCGGCCCGGTGGTCTCGATCTACCGTTTCGACACCGACGAGGAAGCCGTCGAGCAGGCCAACGCCACGCCGTACGGCCTGAATTCGAGTGTCTGGACCAAGGATCGGCGGCGCGGCCGGGCGATCGCGACCCGGCTGCGGACCGGCACCGTCAACGTCAACGAGGCCTACGCGGCCGCCTACGGCTCGGTGGGCTCGCCGATGGGTGGCATGGGCGACTCCGGACTCGGCCGGCGCCACGGCGCCGAGGGCATCCTGCGCTTCACCGAGGCGCAGACCGTCGCCACCCAGCGGCTGCTGCCGATCGCGCCCTCGCTGGGCCTGACCGACGAGAAGTTCGCGGCCCTGATGACCACCGGCCTGCGGGCGTTGAAGGCGCTGGGGCTCAAGTGACCGAGGAGAACGGTGTGGCGGACTTCGACTATGACGTGATCGTGGTGGGCTCGGGCTTCGGCGGCTCGGTCAGCGCGCTGCGGCTGACCGAGAAGGGCTACCGGGTCGCCGTGCTGGAGGCCGGGCGGCGCTTCGCACGGGACGAACTGCCGGAGAACTCCTGGGACGTGAAGAACTACCTGTGGGCGCCGGCGCTCGGCCTCTACGGGATCCAGCGGATCCACCTGCTGGCCAACGTCCTGGTGCTCGGCGGGGCCGGCGTGGGCGGCGGCTCGCTCAACTACGCCAACACCCTCTACGTGCCGCCGAAGGCCTTCTTCGAGGACCGGCAGTGGCAGCACATCACCGACTGGGAGGAGGAGTTGGCCCCCTTCTACGACCAGGCACAGCGGATGCTCGGGGTGCGGACCAACCCCACCACCACCCCCTCCGACGTCCACCTGCAGGCGGCCGCCGAGCAGTTGGGCGTCGGCGACACCTTCCACCTGGCGCCGGTCGGGGTCTTCTTCGGCGACGGCCGGGACGCCGACGGATCCTCCAAGACGGTGCCCGGCGCGGAGGTCGAGGACCCGTACTTCGGCGGTGTCGGGCCGCGCCGCAAGGCCTGCGTGGAGTGCGGCGAGTGCATGACCGGCTGCCGGCACGGGGCCAAGAACACCCTCACCGAGAACTACCTGTACCTGGCCGAGGCCAACGGCGCCGAGATCCACCCGCTCACCACGGTGGCCCGGATCCGCCCGCTGGACCGGGCCGACGGCGAGCCGGCCGACGGGGAGCATGGCTTTGCCGTCGACGTGCGGCGCACCAACGCCCGGGGCGCGTCGGCCGAGCGGTCCGGCGCCCGGACCCTGACGGCCGCCAGGGTGGTGGTGGCGGCCGGCACCTACGGCACCCAGACGCTGCTGCACCGGATGCGCGACCAGGGCCGGCTGCCCGGCATCTCGGCCACCCTCGGCGAGCTGACCCGGACCAACTCCGAGGCGCTGGTCGGCGCGCAGACCACGCCCCGGCGCTACGGCGGTCCGGTGGACTTCACCAAGGGGGTGGCGATCACCTCCTCGATCCACCCCGACGAGAACACCCACATCGAGCCGGTGCGCTACGGCAAGGGTTCGAACGCGATGGGCTTCCTGTCGATCATGCAGGTGCCCGGCGGCGGGCGCGGCCCGCGCTGGCTGCGGGCCGGGGCCACCGCGCTCAAGCACCCGACGGTGTTCGCCCGCTCGCTGAGCAACTACCGGTGGTCGGAGCGGACCATCATCGGTCTGGTGATGCAGTCGCTGGACAATTCGATCACCGTCTCGCTGAAGCAGAAGGGCCTGGGGAAGGGGAAGTTGACCTCCCGGCAGGGCCACGGTGAGCCGAACCCGAGCTGGATCCCGGCCGCCGAGCGGGGCGCCCAGGCGCTCGCCGCCTCGATCAACGGCTTCGCCGGCAGCACGGTCGGCGAGGTCTTCGACATCCCGATGACGGCGCACTTCATCGGCGGCTGCCCGATCGCGGACAGCCCCGAGCGCGGCGTGGTCGACCCGTACCAGCGGCTCTACGGGTACCCGGGGATCAGCGTGGTGGACGGCTCGACCATCTCCGCCAACCTCGGTGTCAACCCGTCGCTGACGATCACCGCGCAGGCCGAGCGGGCGATGTCGATGTGGCCCAACAAGGGCGAGACCGACCCGCGGCCGGCCCAGGACCAGGGCTACCGCCGGGTCCCGGCGGTAGCGCCGCTGCGCCCCGCGGTGCCGGGCGGGGCCTTCGGTGAGCTGCGGCTGCCGCTGCTGGCGGTGCCGAAGGTGCCCAGGAAGCAGGACTGACCGGGACGGCGCGCTGCCGCCGGACAAGGGTTGCCGCCGGACAAGGCAAAGGGCCCCGCGGGGGAACGGGGCCCTTTGTCGCTCAGCACGCGGCGTCAGGGCAGCGCCGGTGCTGGGTCGACGGCGCCGGGGGATGAGCGCCGTCTATTCGGTTGGCTTCGAGTTCGCGCCGGGCGCGAGCCGGCGCGTGCGCTCCTTGGTGCGCGCCCCGGCCTGGGTCGGGCCGGGCGGCACACCGCTCTCACGGAGCGTGATGAGATACGCACTGTGACCGCCGATGGGCAGGTGCAGCGCGACAGGTGACCCGCCGGCCCACGTCGGCCGCCGGAAACCCCCTCCCAGCATCGTGCTGGACGCGGGCCATGCTCTGCAACCGATTCGGCCGACTTCGGCACATTCCATTTTCGCCGGTGGTCTCGCCGGCGGCGCTCCTGACGGCCTGTCAGCAGCCTGCCCGGACCCGTCCAGGGCATGGTGGCCTGGCACATATCGGTGACGCTCAGTAGTCGAAGCGTCGGCGACCGGGCGGCGCGACGGCGGTCCGGGCGTCCCCGAAACCCGCCGCCGCGCCTCCTGGCGCAGTCGTGAGCCGGCCGCTGTCCCCTGCTGCCGGTTCACCGCACCCGCGCGCGGTCCCACGGCGCCGCCACCGACCGATGCCTCCGGCGGTGCGGCGCCACGCGAGCGGGCGGACTGTGAAGAACTCCACGCGTGGTCCTGCCGGCCGTACAGGCGCGGGCCCAGGCGCCGGTGCGGCGCACCTGGCGGGTGCGGCGCGGTCGTACGGTCGCCGGGAGAACGAGCGCGCGCCGGGGTCGGACACGGGCAATCGACAAAGGTCGGCAAAGGGGTGAACGGGGCGGCCGGTAGACTCGGGGGTGACACCCCCACATCGCTGCCGGAAGGCCGTCTGTGTCCTCTGCTACCCCCGACCAGTCCGCATCGCCGGTCGACACCGTCCTGGTGGTCGACTTCGGCGCCCAGTACGCCCAGCTCATCGCCCGTCGGGTGCGTGAGGCGCGGGTCTACAGCGAGATCGTGCCGAGCACCATGCCGGTCGCCGAGATGCTCGCCAAGGACCCGAAGGCGATCATCCTCTCCGGCGGTCCGTCCTCGGTCTACGAGGAGGGCGCGCCGCGGCTCGACCGTGCGATCTTCGAGGCCGGGGTGCCGGTCTTCGGCATGTGCTACGGCTTCCAGCTGATGGCGATCACGCTCGGCGGCACCGTCGACGACAACGGCGCGCGCGAGTACGGCCGCACCCCGCTGCACGTCAGCAAGACCGGCTCGACGCTCTTCGAGGGCACTCCGGCCGAGCAGTCGGTGTGGATGTCGCACGGCGACGCCTGCTCCGCCGCGCCCGAGGGCTTCACCGTGACGGCGTCCACCGACGTGGTCCCGGTCGCCGCCTTCGAGAACGACGCGGCCAAGCTCTACGGCGTCCAGTACCACCCCGAGGTGCTGCACTCCACCCACGGCCAGCAGATCCTGGAGCACTTCCTCTACCGCGGCGCGGGCATCGCCCCGTCCTGGACCACCCACAACGTGGTGGACGAGCAGATCGCGCTGATCAAGGAGCAGGTCGGCGACAAGCGCGCGATCTGCGGCCTCTCCGGCGGTGTGGACTCCGCGGTCGCGGCCGCCCTGGTGGCCAAGGCCATCGGCGACCAGCTGACCTGCGTCTACGTCGACCACGGCCTGATGCGCCAGGGCGAGACCGAGCAGGTCGAGAAGGACTTCGTGGCCGCCACCGGCGTCAAGCTCAAGGTGGTCGACGCCGAGGAGCGGTTCCTGACGGCCCTCAAGGGTGTCAGTGACCCGGAGGAGAAGCGCAAGATCATCGGCCGGGAGTTCATCCGGGTCTTCGAGCAGGCGCAGGCCGAGATCGTGGCCGAGGCCGGCGAGCACGGCGAGTCGGTCGACTTCCTGGTCCAGGGCACCCTCTACCCGGACGTGGTGGAGTCCGGTGGCGGCACCGGCACCGCGAACATCAAGTCGCACCACAACGTCGGCGGCCTGCCCGAGGACCTGCAGTTCTCGCTGGTCGAGCCGCTGCGCAAGCTGTTCAAGGACGAGGTCCGGATGGTCGGCCAGGAGCTCGGCCTGCCCGAGGAGATCGTCCAGCGCCAGCCGTTCCCCGGCCCGGGCCTGGGCATCCGGATCGTCGGCGAGGTCACCAAGGAGCGCCTGGACCTGCTGCGCGAGGCCGACGCGATCGCCCGCGAGGAGCTGACCCTGGCGGGCCTGGACCGCGAGATCTGGCAGTGCCCGGTGGTGCTGCTGGCCGACGTGCGCAGCGTGGGCGTGCAGGGCGACGGCCGCACCTACGGCCACCCGATCGTGCTGCGCCCGGTCTCCTCCGAGGACGCCATGACCGCCGACTGGTCGCGGCTGCCCTACGAGGTGCTGGCCAAGATCTCCACCCGGATCACCAACGAGGTGCGCGACGTCAACCGCGTGGTGCTGGACGTGACCAGCAAGCCGCCGGGCACCATCGAGTGGGAGTGAGTCTTTCCGGCTCTCCCGTTGAACGGCCGCACCGCCATCCGCGTATCCGTGGTTGGCGGTGCGGCCGTTCGCGTCAGATCCGGCCAGGTCGCGGGTGCGGTCGGATCTGACGCCCGGCGGTCGGGATACCGTCAAAAACGGGCAGAATGCCGATCGAAAACGTCTGGAAGTGATGGAGGGTGACGCGATGATGGAGGGCACCAGAGACTCGGTCGAGCCCGCCGGCTCCGGCGCGCAGCCGGTGGCCACCGGGCCGGTGCCCCCGGGCGGGGTGGGCCGAGCCGCTCGCGCCGCCCAGCGCCGAGCCCTCGCCGGCCGCTACGCGCTGCTGCCGCTGCGCCTCTTCCTCGGCGTCACCTACAGCTACGCGGGCCTCGACAAGCTGGCCGACAGCCACTACCTGGCCGGCGCCGGTGACCCGCAGTCCTTCTACGCGCAGACCCTGGCCGCCAAGCCGCACAGTCCGGTCGGCTGGGCGCTGGCCCCGGCGCTGCACGAGCCCACCTTCTTCGGCCTGCTGATCGCCTTCGGCGAACTGGCGGTCGGGCTCGGCACCCTGTTCGGCCTCTGGGGCCGCCTGGCCGCGCTCGGCGGTGCGCTGCTGAGCCTGACCCTCTTCCTCACCGTCAGTTTCAACATCACGCCCTACTACCTGGGCAACGACCTGCCCTACCTGATGGCCTGGACCGCCGTGCTGCTGACCGGGACGCCGTACCTGTCGGTCGACGGGTACCTGACGGGCCGGGCCGAGCGCGACCGCCGGCGCGGTCTGGACGAGGACGCGGTGCGCCGCCGGATCGTGCTGGACGGCTCGATCGCGGCGGTCGCGCTCGGCGGTGCGGGGCTGCTGGTCGGCTCGCTGACCGCGACCTTCGTGCGCCGCAAGCCGAAGGCCACCACCGCTGCCACTGCCAGCACTGCCGGCACTGCCGCGCCCAGCACGCCCAAGCCGGTGGCCGGCGGCGGGTCGGCGCCCTCGGTCGCCGTCGCGGACGTCCCCGTCGGCGGCTCGGCCACCGTCACCGACCCCGGCAGCGGCGACGCGGTCTACATCGTGCAGCCCAAGGCGGGCCAGTACTGCGGCTTCTCCTCGATCTGCACGCACGCCGGCTGCGGCGTCAATCCGCCGAAGAACGGGAAGCTCAGCTGCCCCTGCCACGGCTCGGTGTTCGACGCCGCGACCGGCGCGGTGCTGAACGGGCCCGCGACCAAGCCGCTGCCGAAGTACACCGTCACCAAGGACGGCGACCGGCTGGGCCTGGGGCCGCTGCAGTCCTGACGGATCGTCAGCTGCCGGGCGCCTGAGCGGCGCCGCTCACGCGTCCGGCCCTCGGCCGCGTCGGGACATCGCCGCCACCGCGCCGGCCAGGCCGGCCGCGCCGAGCACGATGAAGGTGATCGGCATGACGATCCGTCCGCTCACCGAGAAGCCGTTCAGCGAGGCCACCAGGTAGAGCACGGCGATCACCGTGAAGAGGCCGCCGGCCATGAACGAGAAGAGGTCGAACCGATGCCGCTTCATCCCTGCACCACCTGAATGTCGCCGAGTCCGACCTGCACGGTCACGTTGATGGTTCCCTTGCTCGCGCCGCCCCCCACCGGGCCGAGGTGCACCGTGGTGTGCGCGCCCACGTTGCCGTTCAGCCTCCGGTCGGGGAGTTGGATGTTGCCGACCGCGGTCCGCGCGGTCAGGTTCACGTCCACGCCGGTGGGCAGGGTCAGGGTCGCGTTGCCGGCGCCGAGCCGCGCCGTGGTGGCCACCGTACCGCCGGCCGGGTCGACCGAGGACAGGTCGAGCCGGACGTCGCCAGCCCCGAGCCGGTAGCTGTGGTGCAGCTCGGCCGCGGTGGCCGGGGCCCACGTGCGGTTGCCGATCCCGGTGCCCACGGTGCCGACGCTGCTGCCCACGGCCGCCAGCAGCAGGGTGAGCAGCAGGGCCGGGATGGTCAGTACCCGGGCCCGGCCGTACCTGGCGCCCACCAGGATGGTCAGCCCGAGCCCGAGCAGTCCGGTGGCCAGCGTGGTGGAGAGCAGCACGGTGGTCGCCAGGTGGCCGTTGAGCGCCCAGACCAGCCAGGCCACGCCCACCGAGAGCAGCAGGCCGAACGGGGCGAGCGCCGAGCGCGGGCGGCGCTCCCGGCGGGCCGGCCGCAGCGGTGGTGGCGGCGCGGTGGCGGCGGTCTTGCGCAGCGGGTCGCCGGCGGGCAGGTCGGTGCGCTGCCACCAGGGCTGGGCCGGCGCGCCGGGGTGCGGGCCCGAGCCGTACGGGTTGCGCTCGGGGTGCCGCGGGTCCCACAGATAACCGCTGCGGTTCGGCGGCGCGGCGTCCGAGGGGGCGTCCGCTGACAGGGCGTCGGATGCCGTGGTGCCGCGCTCCTTGGTCAGGTCGACCCGCTCGCGCAGCTCCTCGGCGCGGTTCGCCCACTCCTCGCGCCACTGCTCCTTCTGCTCGGCCCACTCCTCGTGCAGCTCGGCCTTGCGATTGGCCCACTCCTCGTGGAAGTCGCGCCGCCAGGTCTTCCAGTCGCTCAGCGGCGAGGCGGTGCCGCCGTCGGTGCGGCCGCCGAGACCGAAGCGGCTGCCCGTCCCGGTCGGCCGGTCGTACGGGCCACCGGGGCGCGGCGGCCGCCCGAACCCGTGGGCCCGACGGCGTCGCTCGGGGTCGTAGCGCACCGCGAAGAAGATCATCGCGCCGAGCAGCAGCAGCGGGAAGACCGAATCGCCGCTGCCCATCCAGGAGAAGAACACCCCGGTGCCGATCACGGTGAGCAGCACCGCGCCGATCGACTGGCCGTCCACCCGGCCGGTGAGCACCCGCTGCAGCTCGGTGCGCCCGTGCTTGCCGTCCGGGTGCTCCATCGGCACGATCAGCCAGGCCAGCCCGTACAGGAACAGCCCGAGGCCGCCGGTCAGGCAGAGCACCGCGGTCACCACCCGGAAGACCACCGGGTCGATGTCCAGGTGCCGGCCGAGTCCGCCGCAGACTCCGGCCACCACCTGGCGGTTCTCGTCCCGGGTGAGCGGCGGCCGACCGCCCTCGGGCTGCTCCTCGGCGGTCGGCTCGTCCTCGGCCGCGCTCTGCTCCTGCGTCATGGCTCCATCCTGCGGGCTGGCGGCGCCCGGTGGGAGCAGGATGGGCCCTGGACGGACCCTGATCTCTCCCTGAGACCGAGGTCAGGGAGGACGGTGGCGCCGCCGCGGCCCGGGCGGCTTCAGTGGGCCTTGGCGGTGGCCTTGGGGGAGTCGGTGGAGAGCCAGCCGGCCTTGACGTCGTTGTCCAGCGCGCCGAAGAAGCTGTTGGCCATCCTGGCGTAGCCGAGGTCGTCGGGGTGCAGCCGGTCGTAGAACTCGGCCGCGGTGAGGGCCGGCGGGTCGACGTAGTTCAGGTGCCGGCCGAGCTGCAGCTCGCCCGGCACCAGGTCCTGCGCCTGCTGGTTGAACTGCTTGACCAGGTCCTGCAGGCCGCCGGTGGTCGGGATCAGCCCCATCACCGCGACGGTGGCCCCGGGGCGGTCGTCGAAGATCTGGTCGATCAGTGCCGCGAGCCGGTCGGCCGCGTGCGGCTTGTCGTCGCCGCGGTCCAGGTCGTTGATGCCGATGTGCAGCAGGATCACGTCCGGTTCGGAGTCGGCCAGCCAGTCGTCCGCATTGGCCCGGAGGTCGTCGATCATCCAGCCGCTGTGGCCCTCGTGCCACGGCTGCTCGAAGTTGCCGTCGCGCTGCGAGCCGACGAAGCTCGCGGTGAAGTCGGACTGCTGGGTGATCAGGTTCCACAGCGGCAGCCGGTAACCGTTGCTGTCGGTGCTGCCCACGCCCACGGTGATCGAGTCACCGAGCGGCATCACCCGCAGTGCCGGCGGGTCGGTCCGGGCCGCCACCGGTGCCGCGCCGGCCGGCGAGGCGCCGGCGACCAGCGTGGCACCCGCGCAGAGTGCCGCGGCCAGCAGCGTGGAGATGATCCGTTTCATGAGCTACCTCCCGATTGGTGACGTTCTGTCAGTCACGGTGAGATAGGAAGTTCATAAGATCAACCAGCGCGGCCTCGACACGCCACGCTCTCCATCCGGACGGCAGCCGACGCTCTGCGCACACCTCTGCGCACACCTGTCCGCACACCTAGGGGACGGACCCTGATGCGCCGAGGCTCGCCCGCGTGTGACCATCGGTGGCGTGGCAGCCCCCGGTACCGAACCCGATCCGAGCACGACCGCCCCCGCCGGCCCACCGTCCGGGGGTGCCGAGCCGACCCCGGGCCCGGCCGGACCGTCGTACCGCAAGCTCTACCGCAGCCCGCACTCGCGGATGCTGGGTGGCGTCGCGCACGGGCTCGCGGTGCACCTGGGACTGCCGGTCACCTGGGTGCGGGCCGCCTTCGTGCTGCTCTTCTTCGCCAACGGCATCGGGGTGCTGCTCTACGCGGCGTTCTGGTTCGTGGTGCCGATCGGCATCGGCGAGCCGGCCCCGCAGGGCCTGGGTCCGCGCTACGTCTGGACGAACGGGGAGTTCGTCCCGGCCGATGCGGCCGGCGCGGCCCCCGAGCCGCTGCTCAAGGGGGAGCGCGGGCGGCTGGCGCGGCTGCGCGACCTGCTGCAGGGCACCTTCCAGGGCGAGCCGCTGGTCGCCGGGCAGGCGCCGGCCGCCGGGCCCGGTGGTGCGGCCAGCCGGCAGAACCTCGGACAACTGGCCGCGCTGCTGATGCTGGTGATCGGCGTGATGGCGCTGCTCAACGTGCTCGGCATCCAGTCCGCCCAGCCGTACGCCTGGCCGCTGCTGGCGATCGGGGTCGGCGTCGCGCTGGTCTGGCGGCAGGCCGACGACTCCCGCTGGCAGCGCTGGTTCGGGCTGGAGGGCGGCGGCAAGCGGCGGATCGCCTTCGCCCGGGTCGGCGCCGGCGTGCTGCTGGTCACCGTCGGCATCATCACCTTCCTGATCCTGCAGGGCACCGGCTCCACCCTCGCCTCGGTGATCGAGGCCTCGCTCGCGGTGCTGGCCGGGGTGCTGGTGCTGACCGGCCCCTACGCGCTGCGGATGTGGCAGGACCTGGGCGCCGAGCGGACCGCCCGGATCCGGGCCCAGGAGCGGGCCGAGATCGCCGCGCACATCCACGACTCGGTGCTGCACACGCTCACCCTGATCCAGCGCAGGTCCGAGGACCCCAAGGAGGTCCAGCGGCTGGCCCGGGCCCAGGAGCGCGAACTGCGACTCTGGCTCTACCGCCCCGAGGCCGCCGCCGAGGCCGCGCCCGACACCCTCGCCGAGCGGCTGCGCGCGGTGGTCGCCGAGGTCGAGGACCGGCACGGCGTCCCGGTCGAACTGGTCTGCGTCGGCGACTGCCCGATGGACGAGCGGCTCACGGCCCAGATGCAGGCCGCGCGTGAAGCGATGGTCAATGCCGCCAAGTACGGTGGCGGAGGACCGGTGCAGGTCTACGCCGAGGTGGAGGGGAGGACGGTGTCGGTGTTCGTGCGCGACCACGGCCCCGGCTTCGACCCCGACACCGTGCCGGAGGACCGGATGGGCGTCCGTGAGTCGATCATCGGCCGGATGAAGCGCAACGGCGGCACCGCACGGGTGCGCCCCGCGCCGGACGGCGGCACCGAGGTCGAGCTGGAGATGGAGAGAGCCGCAGATGACTGACGCTGTTTCAGGAGTGCCGGGTTCGGCCGGCGAGGGCGGCCCAGGGCGGGTGGCCCGGGTGGTGCTGGTCGACGACCACCGGATGTTCCGCACCGGCGTGCGCGCCGAGATCGGCCGCACCGAGACCACCGGGATCGACGTGGTGGGCGAGGCCGACGACGTCGAGTCGGCGGTCCGGGTGGTCGCCGAGACCCGCCCCGACGTGGTGCTGCTCGATGTCCATCTGCCCGGCGGCGGTGGCGTGGAGGTGCTGCGCCGCTCGGCCGGGGTCATGGGCGAGCCGGGCGGGGTGAAGTTCATCGCGCTCTCCGTCTCGGACGCCGCCGAGGACGTGATTGGCGTGATCCGCGGCGGTGCCCGCGGCTACGTGACCAAGACGATCACCGGCACCGACCTGGTCAACGCGATCTTCCGGATCGCCGACGGCGACGCGGTCTTCTCGCCGCGGCTGGCCGGCTTCGTGCTGGACGCCTTCGCCGCCACCGACACCCCGCCGGTGGACGAGGACCTGGACCGCCTCACCCAGCGCGAGCGCGAGGTGCTGCGGCTGATCGCGCGCGGTTACGCGTACAAGGAGATCGCCAAGCAGTTGTTCATCTCGGTGAAGACGGTGGAGAGCCACGTCTCGGCGGTGTTGCGCAAGCTCCAGCTGAGTAACCGTCACGAGTTGACTCGGTGGGCCACCGCGCGCCGGCTGGTCTGACCGGCTGACCTGCGGCGGCGGTCCGGGAGGCCGCTCCGGGCAGCGGCCCGGAGGCCTCCGGGCGGGCGGGAGCGGGCATCGGCCTGGGGTATGGTGCCAGGTGCACAAATGGGGCGTCGCGGTCTTTCACGGCGTACCCCTTCCCCACATGTGAGGGTAAATCGCATGCGCCTGATGCCAGAGTCTCCGCACCAGACCGGTGTTGAGCCGACCGGCCTGTCCGCACCGAGCGACGGTCGCACCCATGGGAAACGGGGAGGCAGGCCGCGTCTCTACGTGCTCGACGGGCTGCGTCTGTTAGCCGCGCTGGCGGTCGTGTTCTGGCACTACGCCGGCTACCAGCAGCACCCGCAGATGTGGGGTGGCAACTCCACCAAGTTGGTGCCCGAGCTCAGCTCCTGGGCCGCCTACGGGTGGTCGGGAGTCGAACTGTTCTTCCTGATCAGTGGTTTCGTGATCTGCATGTCGGCCTGGGGCCGGACGGTCGGCGAGTTCTTCGTCTCCCGGGTGGTGCGCCTCTTCCCCGCGTACTGGGTCTGCCTGCTGATCACCTCGGCGATCGTCCTCACCGCACGTCCGACCTGGATGTGGAACATCGACAAGTTCCACTACTCGGACGTGCTGACCAACCTGACGATGATGCAGAACGGCGTGGGCGGGGCGATGGACATCGACCCGGTCTACTGGACGCTCTGGATCGAGCTGCGGTTCTACATCATGTTCGCCGTGCTGGTGGCGCTGGGTGCGCTGACCTACCGCAGGGTCGTGATGTTCTGCGCGGTCTGGACCCTCGGCGCGGTCGCGACGGCCGCCTCCGGCTGGGCCGTCCTCGACCTGGTCTTCGACCCCGAGTACGCGCCGCTCTTCATCGCGGGCATCGCGATGTACCTGATCCACCGCTTCGGTTCCGATCTGCTGCTCTGGAGCATCGTCGGCTTCAACTGGCTGCTCGCCCAGCACCGGATGCTGCAGATCATGTCCGGCTACCGGAACGACGCGGGGCACCCGCTCAGCTTCAGCGTGGGCCTGCTCATCGTCACGGCCTGCTTCCTGGTGATGATCGCCGCGGCGCTGGGCCGGCTGGACTGGATCCGCGGCAGGTGGATCGTCACCGCGGGCGCGCTCACCTATCCGCTCTACCTGCTGCACGAGGAGATCGGTTGGTATCTGATCTCCAAGCTGCACCGGCACCTGAACCCGTACGTCCTGGTGTTCTCCCTGGTCGGGGCGATGCTGCTGGCGTCCTGGCTGGTGCACCGGCTGGTGGAGCGGCCGCTCTCCAAGGTGCTCAAGCGGCGGCTGACCGCAGCCCTGGAGCGGGCCCGCCGGATCGACGCCGCGGAGCGTGACCGGCTCTGGGCGACGGCGGCCGCCACCGCCGGCGAACCGGGCGCGGACCAGCGCCACGGCGGTTCCCAGTAGTCCCAGCGCGGAGTCCGCGAGGAAGAGGAGAGCATGTCGGACACGTCCACCGACATCGGCGCGCACCCCGATGACGCGGCGCGAGCACCGGGCCCGCGCCGTGCATCCACCGGCCCATCGCTGTGGGCGCCCGACACCTGGCCGGTCAGGCTGCTGGCCCCGCTGGGCTACTGGGCCTGCACCCGGTTGCTGATGATCACACTGCTCTTCTCACTGAAGATCAACGCGACCGGCGAGCTGCACATGCTCTACGAGAAGTGGGGTCACCAACTGGCCCAGGGCAGTTACCCGATCGGTGATCCGACCTGGCAGTACCCGCCGGGCGCCGCCTTCGTGATGCTGGCCCCCCGCCTCATCCCGGGGGTGAACTTCGTCCAGGGCTTCGTCATCGTGATGTTCCTCGCGGACCTCACGGTCATGGCGAGCCTGGTGCTGGTCGGCCGCAGCCGTGAGCGCAGCCTGGCCGGGGCCTGGGTCTGGGTGCTCGGCCTGCCGTTGCTGCTCTACATCCCCTACGCGCGCTACGACATGCTGGTGACCGCCTTCGCCGTGTTCGCGCTGCTCGCGGTGCGACGTCGGCCCCGGCTGGGCGGGGCGCTGGCCGCGGTGGGCGCGATGGTCAAGGTCTGGCCGGCCTTCGCGGTGTTCGGCGCTCCGCGCGGGCGCGGCCTGTGGTCGATCTGCCTGGGCTTCGCCGCCTCGGCGCTGGCCCTCACCGCGATCGCGGTCGGCTTCTTCCACGGGCCCTTCGACTTCCTGAACGCGCAGGGCAGTCGGGGCGTGGAGTTCGAGTCCCTCGGTGGGACCGTGCTGCTGGTGGCCCGGTTCTTCGGCTACTCGGGGACCATCCAGTACCACTTCGGTTCGATGGAGTTCCTCGGTCCGTACGTCACCGAGATCTCCGACGGGCTGCTGGTATTGAGCGTGCTGGCGTTCTGCTGGCTGCTGCTGTGGCGCCTGCGCGCCCGGGTCTGGAACGCGGCCACGACCGCGGACGCCGCGCTGGCCGCGGTGCTGGTCTTCACCACCACCAGCCGGGTCATCAGCCCGCAGTACTTCGTTTGGGTGATTGGCCTCGGCGCGGTCTGCCTGACCTTCCGGGAGACGACCCAACGCGCGGTGGTGGTGCTGCTGGTCGGCGCCACCGCGCTGACCTCGGTCGAATACCCGCTCTTCTTCGACAACGTGGTCCAGGGCTCGGCCGGTTTCACCCTCGTACTGGTGCTGCGCAACGTGCTGCTGCTGCTGGCCATGGTGCAGTCCTGCGTCAGACTGTGGCGGTCGACCGTACCGAGGTGCTGACCCGGGCGGCGCGGTGCGGACGGGCCAAGGCGGCTGTCCGGCACGGTGATCGACCACGGTCGACACGCCGAACACTGATGTGGCCCACGCGGGGTCGGACGTCTCGGTCGATCCGCGCCCGACGGCCTTTCACCACGACCATCGGGAGTGCGCCAGTGAGCACCCAGCTTGCGGGTCCGGATGCCGACGAGGGTACGGGGGTCCGCCGGGCGAGCCGTCTCGGCGTTGCGGGCCTGAGGCGTGGGCTCGGCGACTACCGGGCCCGGCTGCTGACTTCGGGCCGGTACGCAGGACCGGCGCTGCTGGGTTACGCGGCGGTCCGCGCGATCGGCGTCATCATCGTGCTGCTCTGGCACCACAAGCACGGCGAGTCCGGTCTGCACCGGCTCAGCACCATGTGGGACGCCTACTGGTACGCCGACATCGCGAAGCACGGCTACGCCGGGTCGAAGCCGGTGCCCGGACCGCACGGCCCCTACCAGGCCTACGCGTTCTTCCCGATCTACCCGATGGTGATCAGGGCGTGCCACCTGCTGCTGCCCCTGTCGGTCAGTCAGGCCGCGCTGCTGGTGGCCTGGTTCGCCTCGCTGGTCGCGGCCTGGGGGATCTTCGCGGTCGGCGACCACCTGTACGGGCGCCGGGTCGGCACCATCGCGGCGGTCCTCTGGGGGGTCACGCCCTACTCCCTGGTCGAGAGCCTGGCCTACTCGGAGTTGCTGTTCACCGCCTTCACCACCTGGGCGATGTACGCGGCGGTCAGGCGGCGGTGGATCCTGGCCGGTCTGCTCAGCACGCTGGCGGGCCTCACCCGGCCGACCGCCGTCGCGGTCGCCGGCGCGGTCTGCCTCGGTGCGCTGGTCGCGCTGGTGTCGCAGTGGTGGCGGACCCGGCACGGCACCATGCCGCAGGAAGCGCGGGTCGCCTGGTGGCGCCCGGTCGTCGGTGGGCTGATCGCGCCGCTGGGCTTCGTCTCGTTCATCCTCTGGGTCGGTCTGCAGAAGCACAGCCTGACCGGCTACTTCAAGGTGCAGGAGGCGTGGCAGTCGCAGTTCGACTACGGCAGCTCGACCCTGCAGTCGGTCCGGGACATGCTGGCGACCAGCAACACGCTCTGGATGTCCGACGTGGTGGTGGCGATCACCCTGATGGCCTCGGTCATGCTCTTCGCCCTCTCGATCCTGCAGCGGCAGCCGATCGTGCTGGTGGCGCTCAGCGCGCTCGTGCTGCTGCTGGCGCTCGGTGACGCGTCCTACTTCAACTCGCGGGCCCGCTTCCTGATCCCGGCGTTCGCGCTGCTCTTCCCGCTGGCCGGCGCGCTCGCCCGGGTGCGGACCAGGGGGGCGGTGGCGACCGTCATGGCCTTCGCCGCGGTCACCTCGGGGCTCTTCGGGGGGTACCTCGCCTTCGTCTACACCAACTCTCCGTGATCATTCGGTAGCATGGCGTGCCCGATGGAGCGCGTCATGAGCAACGCGGTAGGGGACTGAGCAGTGAGCACCAGTGCTGATGTCGGCACCGCCGACTCGATGACGGCAGAACCTGACGGCGTGGCGACCTCCGGCCGGCGGTCGTGGCGACGTGACGAACGGTGGAGACGGCTGCTCGCCCGCACCAGCTGGCTCTGGCCGGCGCTGCTCACCCTCGCCTTCGGCCTGCGCGGCAGTTCCCGCCCGCAGATGTGGCGCGACGAGCTGGCGACCTGGAGCGCGGCCACCCGCAGCACCGGTGAGCTGCTGGCCATGCTTCGGCACGTGGACGCGGTCTCCGGGTTCTACTACCTGCTGATGCACTTCTGGGCAGCCGCGTTCGGGGACTCGCCGATGGCCTTCCGGCTTCCCTCGGCGCTCGCGATGACCGCCGCCTCGGTCTTCGTGGTGCTGACCGGGCGCAAGGTGTTCGGGACGCGGGCCGGCCTGGCGGCGGGCCTGCTGTTCGCGGTCCTGCCCAGCGTGTCGAAGTACGCGCAGGAGGCGCGCTCGTACGCCTTCGTGGTGCTCGCGGTGGCCGCCGCGAACTGGCTGCTGCTGCGGGCGCTGGAGCGGCCGACGGTGCGGCGCTGGCTGCCGTACTCGGTGAGCATCGCGCTGGCCGGGCTGTTCCACGTGGTCTCGCTGGCCGTGCTGGTACCGCACGCCGTGGTCGTCCTGCTGCGGTGGCGCGAGCGTGGCAGGTCCCGGCTGCCACTCGGCTTCGCGGCGGCCGTCGTGCTGGCCGTGCTGCCGGTGATCCCGCTGGTGCTGCTCGGTCGGCGGCAGGTGAAGCGCCAGATCTCCTGGCTGTCGATGCCCGACCTGCAGAACTTCGTCGATCTCTGGCACAACCTGTTCAGCTCGCAGCTGGTGAGCGGCTGCGTGCTCGCGCTCTGCGTGCTGCCGGCCGCGTGGCCGCGCGGCCGCCGGCGCGCGGTGGAGATCGGGCTGATCGCCTCGCTGCCGATCCTGCTGGTCTGGTTCGTCTCGCAGGGCAGCGTCTCCTACTTCCTCGACCGCTACCTGCTGTTCACCGTGCCGGCCTGGGCCGTGCTCGCGGCCGGCGGACTGACCGCGCTGCGCCCGCGGCCGCTGATCGTGCTCGGGCTGGTCGGCACCGCGCTGCTGGGCATCCAGGACCAGTACGCCCTCAGGACGGCCAACGTCAAGGAGTGGGCCGACGAGAAGGGTGCCGCCCAGATCGTGGCCAGCGGGTACCGGCCCGGCGACGGGATCGTTCCGGTCCGCGGCGACAAGCGGTTCATGATGCTGGACTTCGCGATGGACGTCTACCTGCCGAGGAGCGTCCGGCCGACGGACGTCTTCCAGGCCGAGACGCCCGCCCGGGCGCACGATCTCTATCCGGTGGACTGCGCGCAGCCGGCCGTCTGCGCCCGGGGTTTCCAGCGGATCTGGGTGCTCACCTACGGCGGGGTCAAGGATCCCTACCAGGAGATCCCGAAGGCCCAGGCGGCGGTGCTGAAAGCCGAGTTCACCGCGGTGCGGATCGACACGGCGGCCCACGGGCTGGCCGTCTCGCTGCTGGAGCGCAAGCCCGACGCCCCCTAGGGCCTGTACGGCGGATCTTTCCGGGCCCGTCAGTTCTGTCGGTGCCGGGCCATAGACTCGGAGGGCCATGAGTAGCCTCTTTGACGACCTCCCGTTGCCCGGCTTCGAGCCCTTCGAGGCGAAGCCCGCCGCCGCCGCGCTGCCCGTCGACTTCGCCGAGGAGCCTCCGCCGGAGGGCTACCACGGCCACGAGGGCGGCTACCCCGAAGAGGAGGAGATCCCCACCGATCTCTTCCGGACCGACTACGCCGCGCAGGCCGAGCGCGACGCCTACTACCGCAACGGCGCGCACCGCACCGTGGTCGACCCGGCCCAGCTGCTCGAAGGCATGAACGACCCGCAGCGCGAGGCCGTGCTGCACGCCGGGTCGCCGCTGCTGATCGTGGCCGGTGCCGGGTCCGGCAAGACCCGGGTGCTGACCCACCGGATCGCCTACCTGCTGGGCGCCCGCGGTGTGCAGCCCGGCGAGATCCTGGCGATCACCTTCACCAACAAGGCGGCCGGCGAGATGCGCGAGCGCGTCGAGCAGCTGGTCGGCCCGCGGGCCCGGGCGATGTGGGTCTCCACCTTCCACAGCGCGTGCGTGCGGATCCTGCGCCGGGAGAGCAAGCGGCTCGGTTTCACCTCCAGCTTCTCGATCTACGACTCGGCGGACTCGCAGCGCCTGATGGCCCTGGTCTGCCGCGATCTGGACCTGGACCCCAAGCAGTTCCCGCCGAAGTCCTTCACCGCCAAGGTCTCCAACCTCAAGAACGAGCTGATCGACGAGGAGACCTACGCGGCGCAGGCCGCCAACCCGATGGAGCGCAAGCTCGCCGAGGCCTACGCGCTCTACCAGGCCCGGCTGCGCGAGGCCAACGCGCTGGACTTCGACGACATCATCATGACCACGGTCAACCTGCTGCAGGCCTTCCCGGACGCGGCCGAGCACTACCGGCGGCGGTTCCGGCACATCCTGGTCGACGAGTACCAGGACACCAACCACGCCCAGTACATGCTGGTGCGCGAGCTGACCGGCGGCGCGGCCGGTTCGGCGCCCAAGCGCACCGTGGACGGCGACCTGGTCAACCCCGCTGCCGCCGGGCTGGTGGACCTGCCGCCCGCCGAGCTCTGCGTGGTGGGTGACGCGGACCAGTCGATCTACGCCTTCCGCGGCGCCACCATCCGCAACATCCTCCAGTTCGAGGAGGACTACCCGGACGCCGTCACGATCCTGCTGGAGCAGAACTACCGCTCCACCCAGACCATCCTGAGCGCCGCCAACTCGGTGATCGAGCGCAACGCCAACCGCCGTGCGAAGAAGCTCTGGACGGCCGGCGAGCACGGCGAGAAGGTGGTCGGCTACGTCGCCGACGACGAGCACGGCGAGGCGCAGTTCATCGCCGAGGAGATCGACCGGCTCACCGACGCGGGCGACGCCCGGCCCGGTGACGTGGCGATCTTCTACCGGACCAACGCGCAGTCCCGGGTCTTCGAAGAGGTGTTCATCCGGGTCGGCCTGCCGTACAAGGTGGTCGGCGGGGTGCGCTTCTACGAGCGCAGGGAGGTCCGCGACATCCTCGCGTACCTGCGGGTGCTCTCCAACCCCGAGGACACCGTGCCGCTGCGCCGGATCCTCAACGTGCCCAAGCGCGGCATCGGCGACCGCGCCGAGGCGATGATCGAGGCGCTCGCCGCGCGCGAGCGGATCTCCTTCGCGCAGGCGCTGCTGCGGGTGGACGAGGCGTACGGGATGGCCGCGCGCTCGGCCAACGCGGTGCGCAAGTTCAACGAGCTGCTGGCCGGTCTGCGCCAGGTGGTCGAGTCGGGGGCCGGTCCGGCCGCCGTGCTGGAGGCCGTCCTGGAGGAGACCGGGTACCTGGCCGAGCTGCAGTCCTCCACCGACCCGCAGGACGAGACCCGGGTGGAGAACCTCCAGGAGCTCGCCTCGGTAGCCCTGGAGTACGAGCAGGATCCCGGTGAGCGGCCGGACGCGGGCGAGGACGGCGCGCCGCCGGTCGGCTCGCTGGCCGACTTCCTGGAGCGGGTCGCGCTGGTCGCCGACTCCGACCAGATCCCGGATGACGACGAGGGCCAGGGCGTCATCACGATGATGACCCTGCACACCGCCAAGGGCCTGGAGTTCCCGGTGGTCTTCCTGACCGGCATGGAGGACGGGATCTTCCCGCACATGCGGGCGCTCAGCCAGGTCAAGGAGCTGGAGGAGGAGCGCCGGCTGGCCTACGTCGGGCTGACCCGGGCCCGGCAGCGGCTCTACCTGACCCGCAGCGTGCTGCGCAGTGCCTGGGGGCAGCCGGCCTACAACCCGGCCTCGCGGTTCCTGGAGGAGATCCCGGCCGAGCTGGTCGAGTGGAAGCGCACCGGGGCGGCCGCCGTGCCGCCCTCGCGCGGGCTGTCGATGAGCGGCTCGCGCGGGTCGGGTTCGGGCTCGGGGTCCGGTGCTGGCTCCGGCGCGGGTGCCGCCTCGCCGAAGGCGGGCTGGGGCAAGTCGGCGCGCAAGGTCACCGAGCGCGAGGTGGTCGCGCTGGCGGTCGGCGACCGGGTCAGCCACGACAGCTTCGGTCTGGGCACGGTGGCCGCGGTCGAGGGCGTGGGTGACCGGGCGAAGGCGACCGTCGACTTCGGCTCGGCGGGGCGCAAGCAGCTGCTGCTGCGCTACGCACCGGTCGAGAAGTTGTAGCCGCTCGAACGGCTGTCGCGCTAACCTCCCCTCAGGCAGTTAGTGCTGGTTAACGTGGAGGCAGTGATGGGTGTGTCAGGCCCGATCCGGGTGGTGGTCGCCAAGCCGGGGCTCGACGGCCACGACCGCGGCGCCAAGGTGATCGCGCGTGCGCTGCGCGACGCCGGCATGGAGGTGATCTACACGGGCCTGCACCAGACGCCCGAGCAGGTGGTCGACACCGCGATCCAGGAGGACGCGGACGGCATCGGCCTGTCGATCCTCTCCGGCGCCCACATGACGCTCTGCGCCCGGGTGATCGAGCTGCTCAAGGAGCGGGACGCGGCGGACATCAAGGTGTTCTGCGGCGGCATCGTCCCGGCCGAGGACATCGCCGAGCTCAAGGCGATGGGCGTGGCCGACATCTTCACCCCCGGCACGCCCACCCGGGACGTGGTGGCCTGGGTCGAGGCCAACCTGCGCGCGGCGGGCTGAGCCGGGCTCGGCTCGCGGCCTACGGTTCGAGCTCGGCCAGCATCTCCGCGCGGAAGCGCAGGGTGCCGGCCAGCCGGCCGAAGGTCTCGGCCCACGCGGTGTCCGGCGCCGCGTCGGCCGCCAGCGCCGCCACCGCCGGTGCGGTGGCGGGCGCCAGCGAGCGTTCCGTCAGGCCCAGGACGCCGCTGTGGTTCCACGGGTACGAGCCGGCCGCCGCCGCCCGCTCCAGCGCGGCCACCACGGCGGTGCTGAGCGGCGGGGTCCACGGGGTGGCGCAGGCGCCGAGCAGTTGGAAGGCCTCGCCGGGGCCGTTGACCCGCAGGAAGGCGGCCGTCCAGGCGGCCCGCTCGGCCGGCGGCAACACCGCGAGCAGCTTGGCCGGCGACCCGGCGATCCCGGCCGACCTGGCCCTGCGCGGTGCCGGGCCGAGCAGCACCCGGGCCCAGTCGGCATCGCCCTGGCGGACGGCGGCCCGGGCCCAGGCCTCGCGCAGCTCGTCGCGCCACTGATCGCCGCCGGAGGCGGCGTCGACCACCGGCAGCGCGAGCAGTTGGGCGGGGGAGCGGCCGAAGGCCGTGGTCCAGGCGGTGAGCGGGGTGGCGGCCAGGATCTCGCCCAGCCACCAGGCCTGCTCGCCGCGCCCGGTGGGCGACTTGGGGGGTATCCCGTCCCGTTGCAGGCTCGCGTCGCAGCTGGTGGGCGGCTCGACCAGCAGGGTGCCGTCCGGAGTGAGGCGTACGGCGGCCAGCGCGCGCTCCGCCATCCGGTGGCCGAGTGCGGAGCCGGGCAGCGTGGAGAGCAACTCGGCGGCGGTGGCCCGGACGTTCTTGCTGCGGTCGCCGAGCGCGGCCTCCAGGAACGGCTCGTCGGCCGGGCCCAGTCCCTCCTGCAAGGCGTCCAGGAAGAGCAGCCGGTCCTCGGCCCGCTCGGCCGGCCAGGTCCCGGCGAGCAGCGCGAGCCCGGCGGCCGGATCCCGGCGGCGCAGCCTGGTCAGCTGGGTGACCCGTTCGGCGAACAGCCCCTCCTGCCAGACGCGGTCCGCGCCGGCCGGCCCGTCCACGCCCGTGGTGCGCATCAGATAGCGCCAGTCCGGGTTCTGCTCGGCCAGCCGGCGGCCGAGCGGGCCGACCAGCACGACCACGTCACCGCGCAGCTCGCTGCGGGCCCGGGCGGCCTCCAGCAGGGCCGGCACCTGGGCGGCGGGCGGGCGGTAGCCGCGCTCGCGGGCGGTGGCCAGCCACTGCGGGAGCAACTCGGTGAGGTTGGCCAGGGCGCCGCCGCCAGCTCGTCCGGCTAGCAGCGCGGTCAGCCGGCGGGCGGCGGGCTCGGGCAGCTCGGGGCGCGGGTCGGCGGGCGGCGGCTGTTCGGGGCGCGCGGCGGGCAGTGGCAGCAGCCCGGCGCGGCGCCGCACCACCGTCAGCGCGGCCAGCTCGAGCAGCGCGGTGGCCGGATCGCTGCGGTCGACGGTGTCGGCAGCGGCCACCGCCGCGGCCGAGCCGTCCGCTTGGGGCAGCGCGCGCCGGTCGGTGCCGAGCAGCGCGGTGCTCTGCAGGTCGGCCCAGTAGTCGCCGGTCATGCCGCTGTTCAGGCCGCTGTTCATGCCGCACCTCGCAGACTCAGGTCGATCGCCCGGCCGGTCCGGTCCCAGACCGTCACGGGGGTGAACCCGCGATGTCCGCACTCGCCGAAGACCGTCAGCGGACGCCCTTCGGCGACGGCCACCAGCCGCCAGAGCGCGGTGCTGTCCACCTCGCCCACTGGTAGCGCACCCTGATCGTCCGTCAGCAGCCAGCCGTCGGGTCCTCGGACCGGGACCACCTCGGCCAGTGGCACCGGCCAGGCGTCCGTCCACGGGTCCTCGGCGACCGCCTCGCCGTAGTCGGCCACCGCCTCGGCGACGGTCCGCCCGCGGGGCGGGCCGGGGGCCGGGACGGGAGTGTCCTGCCGGGGGCCGAGGACGGCGCGCAGCGGGCGGACACCGGGGTGGAAGGCCAGCTCTGCCTCCATCGAGTGGCCGACGGGCAGCGCGAGTTCGGCCGGCTGCCCGGGGCGGTCGTAGTCGAGCAGCAGCGCCTGGCGGCCACTGCGGGCGCCGCGGAGCCAGAGCCGGCGGCTGGTCAGTGGGCCCTCGACGCGCTCCCGGCAGCCGAGTGCGAGCCAGCGGTCGCGCACCGTGGGGCCGGCCAGCAGCTCGGCGCTGTCGATGCTGAAGCCGACCCTGGACCGGACCGTGGCGGCCAGCGCTCCGGGCAGCTCGTCGACCCGCTGGTAGGCGGCGGCGAGCAGGTCGAGCAGCGCGTACCGGGCCAGCTGCTCCTCGCTCGGCAGCGTGGCCAACTCCCGTACCCGGGCGGCGAGTCCGGGAGCCTGGGCGTCCACCATCCGGGCCGCTACCTCATCCCAGTCGCCGGCCGCGCCGGCCAGCCCCTGGCGCACCCGGTCGGCCAGCCGCAGCCGCAGCTCCCGGGCCCCGTCCGCGACCCGCGCCGCCCGCCGCTCGGCCCGCCGGCGCGCGGCCACCGGATCCGCCGGCCCCCGCGCCGCCCGCTGTCGCCCCGCCGCCCCGTTGGCTGCCCAGTCGGCCGACGCGCCCCCGTCCGGCACCGCCTGCGGTTGCCTGCTCCACAGCAGCAGCAACCCCAGCGCGTGCTTGCACGGAGACTTCCGGCTGGGGCAACTGCACTGGTACGCGGGCCCGGTGAGCTCGACCACCGTCCGGTACGGCGCACCCCCGCTGCCGGCGCACAGCCCCCACACCGTCCCGTCCGCGCTCCCGGCCGCCGACCACGCGGCGGGCGCGGAGAACGGGCCGGCGGCGGCCCGTGAGGCGGCGTCAGGTGCGAGGGACAGGATGTGCTCGGTGCTCCAGCGTTCCTCCATGGATCGAACGTAGAGCGGGGGACTGACAGTGCCTCAGAAGCGTCTTGGCGGGTAGACCTTGAAGGTCTTGGTGGAGAGGGGGAAGGAAAAGGGCTCGGGGAGCTCGATGTCCTCGCCGAACTCGCTGGACGCGACGGTGCGGTAGTCGCTGCCACGCGGTTGCGAGTGCAGCTCGCAGATTCCCTCGTTCGGGTCAACGATCAGGTAGAGCGGGATCTCGCTGGCGGCATACCAGGCCCGCTTCTTCGCGTAGTCGCTGTCCCGGTCCGAGGACACGATCTCAACGGCGAGGTCGGCGCGTTGAGCGGGGAACGGGTTCGCGTTGTCGGACGTCTGCTCATGGGTCGTCGCGACGATGTCCGGCTTCGGCTCGAAGCTTCTTACTCCGGGAGCTTCTCGAGCAGGCGCATCAGGTCGTGTGCGGTCTCCGGCACGGTCGCGGTCATCACGGCACCTCCTCGTTCTCTGCGCCCAGGCTAGCGAGAGCGCACGGTCGGTGACCGCCCGATTGTCAGTGCCGGGGTGCAGAGTGGTTCTCGCAGGCGGGCCGGAGCCCTTGGCCCGGGCCTGTCGTCCGTGTGCTGATGCTTCCCGATCATGTCAACCGTCCCGGGCATCGCCATGCCCGTCGGCGGTCGGTCCGAAGGAGCCCTCCATGACCACCATCGACGTTCTGCGGCCGCATGCCGAGGACGCGTTCGCCGCCGAGCTGGCCGCGCTGGCCGAGCAGGACGAGCGGCCGCGGCCCGAGCGGTGGCGGTTGTCGCCGTGGGCGGTGGCGACCTATCTGCTGGGTGGCGAGCTGCCGGACGGCACCGTGATCACGCCCAAGTACGTGGGGCCGCGACGGATCGTGGAGGTGGCGGTGAGCACCCTGGCCACCGATCGGGCGCTGCTGCTGCTCGGGGTGCCGGGGACGGCCAAGACCTGGGTGTCGGAGCATCTGGCGGCGGCCGTCAGCGGGGATTCGACGCTGCTGGTGCAGGGCACCGCGGGGACCTCCGAAGAGGCCGTGCGATACGGCTGGAACTACGCCGAGTTGCTCTCGAACGGGCCGAGCCGGGCCGCGCTGGTGCCCTCGCCGGTGCTGCGGGCGATGGCGGACGGCAAGATCGTCAGGGTCGAGGAGCTGACCCGGATCCCGGCCGACGTGCAGGACAGCCTGATCACCATCCTGTCGGAAAAGACGTTGCCGGTACCGGAGTTGGGCTGGGAAAATCAAGCTGTCCGCGGGTTCAACCTGATCGCCACCGCCAACGATCGAGACCGCGGGGTCAACGAACTCTCCAGTGCGCTGCGCCGCCGTTTCAACACGGTCGTGCTGCCGCTGCCGGCGAGCCTCGACGAGGAGGTCGAGATCGTCGCGCGGCGGGTCGACCAACTCGGCCGCGCGCTGGAGCTGCCCGAGCTGCCGGGCGGCACGCAGGAGATCCGACGAGTGGTCACGGTCTTCCGCGAGCTGCGCGACGGCGTCACCGCTGACGGTCGGACCAAGGTCAAGAGTCCGACCGGCACGCTCTCCACCGCCGAGGCCATCTCGGTGGTCACCAACGGTCTCGCGCTCGCCGCGCACTTCGGCGACGGTGTGCTGCGCGCGCGGGATGTGGCGAGCGGGCTGGTGGGGGCGGTGGTTCGCGACCCCGTCACGGATCAGGTGGTGTGGCGCGAGTACGTGGAGGGCGTGCTGCGCGAGCGGGACGGCTGGAAGGACTTCTACCGGGCTGCCCGGGAGCTGTCCGGATGAACTGATCACCCTACGAGGACAGGGAGTTGGACGATCTGAGCGATCTGTACGACGTGCACGACCCGCGCAAGACACCAGGAAAGGACAAGGGGGAGGACATGACTGGTGAGGTGACCCTGCTGGGCGTACGCCACCACGGACCGGGCTCGGCCCGTGCGGTGGGGGCCGCGCTGGCCGAGCTGCGGCCGGACGCGGTGCTGATCGAGGGACCGCCGGAGGCGGATCCGATCATCGGTCTGGCGGCGGAGCGGGACATGGTGCCGCCGGTCGCGCTGCTCGCGCACGCGGTGCACGACCCGGCCCTGGCGGCGTTCTGGCCGTTCGCCGCGTTCTCGCCCGAGTGGGTGGCGATCCAGCACGCGCTGGCGGCCGAGGTGCCGGTGCGGTTCATCGACCTGCCGGCCGGCAGCGGCTTCGCGCTGCGGGCCGCCGAGGGCTCGGGCCAGGCGTCGGACGAGCCGTCCGGTGCGGCGGCGGACCCGATCGCCCGGCTCGCCGCGGCGGCCGGCCACCCGGACCCGGAGGCCTGGTGGGAGGACGTGGTCGAGCACCGGCTGCCCGGCGGGGACCCGCTCGCGCCGTTCGCGGCGGTGGCCGAGGCGATGGCCGTGCTGCGCGACCCGGACGTCGGCACCCCGGGCTCGCCCAGCGCACACCCCGCCGGCGCGCCCGTGGCCTCGGGCGCGCCCGGCGCGGGCGTGGCGGCCGGGGCGCCCGCCGGGCGGCGTGACGAACTGCGCGAGGCGTACATGCGCCAGCAGATCCGCGCCGCCCGGCGGGCCGGCCACCGCCGGATCGCCGTGGTCTGCGGCGCCTGGCACGTGCCGGCGCTCGGCGCGCTGCCCGCCGCCGGCGCGGACCGCGCGCTGCTCGCCGGGCTCCCGAAGAAGCTCAGGGCCGAGATCACCTGGGTGCCCTGGACTCACCGGCGGCTCGCCCAATGGACCGGCTACGGCGCCGGCATCGAGTCGCCCGGCTGGTACCAGCACCTGTTCGACCGCCCGGCCCGGTCCGCCGGGCCGGGCGGTGGCGGTACCGGCCTGGTCAGCTTCCTGGCCCGGGCCGCCGCACTGCTGCGCGGCGCCGACCACCTGGTCTCCGCCGCGCAGGTCATCGAGTCGGTCCGGCTCGCCGAGACGCTGGCCGCCGTGCGCGGCCGCCCGGCGGCCGGGCTGGCCGAGGCGCTGGACGCGGTCCGCTCGGTGCTCTGCGACGGCTCCGAGGTGGCGCTCGGCCTGGTGCGCGAGCGACTGGTGGTCGGCGAGGCGCTCGGCCGGGTGCCGGCCGCCACCCCCACCGTGCCGCTGCAGCGCGACCTGTTCCGGCTGCAGCGCACGCTGCGGCTGGCGCCCGACACCGCGGACCGCGAACTGACCCTCGACCTGCGCCGGGAGCTGGACGTGGGCCGCTCGCTGCTGCTGCACCGGCTGCGCCTGCTCGGCGTCGGCTGGGGCACCGAGAACGCTTCCGCCGTCAACTCCACCGGGACCTTCCGGGAGAGCTGGCGGCTGCACTGGGATCCGGAGTTCGCCGTCCGGGTGGTCGAGGCCGCCCAGTGGGGGACCACCGTCGAGGCGGCCGCCACCGCCAAGGTGACGGCGCTGGCCGCCCAGGCCGTCGAACTCGGCGCGCTCACCGGGCTGGCCGAGCACTGCCTGGTGGCCCGGCTGCCCGCCGCGCTGCCCGCGGTGCTGAGCGAACTGGCCGACCGGGCCGCGCTGGACACCGACGCGGCCGAACTCGCCGACGCGCTGCCCGCGCTGGTCCGCGCGCTGCGCTACGGGGACGTCCGCGGCACCGACGCCGGCGCGCTGGAGGGGGTCGCGCAGGGCCTGGCGACCCGGCTCTGCGTCGGCCTGCCGACCGCCTGCACCGGGCTGGACACCGCCGGCGCCGCCGCGATGCGGGCCCGGCTGGACGCGGTGCACGGCGCGATCGGCCTGCTCGGCCGAGCAACCGACGCCCTGTCACCGACCGGGCCAGCGGCGGCCGGGCCAGAACCGGCCGGGCCGCAGACTGCCGGCGACCTCGCCGACCGCTGGGCCGCCGCGCTGGCCGCGCTGGCCCGGCGCGAGCCGGCGGGGAGCGCGGCCACCGGCGTGCCGGGGCTGCTGCGCGGCCGCGCGGTGCGGCTGCTGCTGGACGACGGCCGGCTCGACGCGGCCGAAGCGGCGCGCTCGCTGCGCCTGGTGCTCTCCAGGGCCGCGGTGCCCGCCGACGCGGCCGGCTGGGTCGAGGGCTTCCTCTCCGGCGGCGGCGCCCTGCTGCTGCACGACCCGCGGCTGCTCACGCTGCTCGACGGCTGGCTGGCCGAGGTGCCGGGCGACACGTTCATCGACCTGCTGCCGCTGCTCAGACGCACCTTCGCCACGCTGGAGGCCGGCGTGCGCCACACCGTCGGCGCGCGGGTGGCCGCCGGCCGGCTGGGCCCGGGCGGTGGCGCCGCCGGCCCGGCCGAGGAGCTGGACCAGGCCCGCGCCGACGCGGCGCTGCCCACCGTGCTGCGCCTGCTGGGCCGCGCCGCGCCACCCGACCCGCCCGCGGCGACGCCCGTCCGGATCCCCCGTCAGCTGGACCGCAGGAGTGCCGCATGACGACCGGGAGCGAGCTGGACCCCGACCAGGAGCGGTTGCGCCGCTGGCGTCTGGTGCTCGGCGGCGAGGCCGAGAGCACCGGCTACCGGCCGGTCGGCCGGGACGCGGGCATCGACCGCACGCTCGCCGCCCTCTACCGCGCCGCGCCGCACGACCCGCAGAGCGCCCGGGGTCAGAGCCGCTCGGCGGGCCTGGGCGCCAGCGCCCCGCAGGTGGCCCGCTGGCTCGGCGACATCCGCGAGTACTTCCCGACCTCGGTGGTCCAGCTGCTGCAGCAGGATGCGATCAGCCGCCTGGGCCTGTCCCGCCTGCTGCTCGAACCGGAGATGCTGGCGGCCGTCGAGCCGGACGTCCACCTGGTCACCACCCTGCTCTCGCTCAAGCACGCGCTGCCCGAGACCACCCGGCAGAGCGCTCGCCAGGTGGTCGGCAAGGTGGTCGCCGACCTGGAGCGCCGGCTGGCCGACCGGACCCGGGCCACGCTGACCGGCGGGTTGGACCGCGGTGCCCGGGTACGGCGCCCGCGCCACCGCGACATCGACTGGGACCGCACCATCCGCGCCAATCTGGGCAGCTACCTGCCCGAGTACCGCACCGTGGTCCCCGAGCGCCTGGTCGGCCATGCCCGGGCCCGGCGCGCGCTGACCAAGGAGGTGATCCTCTGTGTCGACCAGTCCGGCTCGATGGCGGCCTCCGTGGTGTACGCGGCGGTCTTCGGCGCGGTGCTCAGCTCGATGCGCACGCTGGACACCCGGCTGGTGGTGTTCGACACCTCGGTGGTCGACCTGACCGAGCAACTGGCCGACCCGGTCGACGTCCTGTTCGCCACTCAGCTGGGCGGCGGCACCGACATCGACCGCGCGCTGGCCTACTGCCAGTCCCGGATCACTCGTCCGGCTGAGACCGTGCTGGTCCTCATCAGTGATCTCCACGAGGGCGGGGCCCGGGACGGGATGCTGCGGCGGGTGGCGGCGATGAAGGCCGCCGGGGTCCAGTTCATCGCGCTGCTGGCGCTCAGTGACGAGGGCGCTCCCGGCTACGACCACGCGCACGCCGCCGCGCTGGCCGCGCTCGGCTGCCCGGCCTTCGCCTGCACCCCGGACGGCTTCCCCGAGATCATGGCGGCGGCGCTGGCGAAGCGCCCGCTGCCACTGCCGGACAGCGGGTCGGCCGTGAGGTGAACAGTGGGCGCGCGAACCCCGGTGACGCACCCGCTGTGACGGTTCTCACCCGATCCGGGCGGCCGACCGGCGAATCCGGCCGGTCCTGCGGCGATACCCTGCCAGACGGACGTGACGCGCGTGTTGATTGACGTGTGCGCCCGAGACCGCGTGGGCCGCAAGGCCGCAACTCTGCGTACCCGCACGGCCCCGACGACCCGCAGCGAAGATCCTGCCGTGGCACGCTCGTAGAGACACAATCCGCGACCACGAACAAGGACGAACACACGTGGACCTGTTCGAGTACCAGGCGAGGGACCTCTTCGCCAAGCACGGTGTACCCGTGCTCGATGGCGAGGTCATCGAGAACGCTGAGGACGCTCGCGCGATCGCCGAGCGCTTCGGTGGACGCGCCGTCGTCAAGGCTCAGGTGAAGGTCGGTGGCCGTGGCAAGGCCGGCGGCGTCAAGCTCGCCGCCGACCCGGCCGACGCTGTCGCCAAGGCCGACGCGATCCTCGGCATGGACATCAAGGGCCACACCGTGCACAAGGTGATGCTGGCCGAGACCGCGGACATCAAGGAGGAGTACTACGTCTCCTTCCTGCTGGACCGCGCCAACCGCACCTTCCTGGCGATGGCCAGCAAGGAGGGCGGCGTCGAGATCGAGGTCGTCGCCGAGGAGAACCCCGAGGCGCTGGCCAAGGTCTCCGTCGACGCGAACGAGGGCTGCACCGCCGAGAAGGCCGCCGAGATCGTCGCCGCCGCGAAGTTCCCGGCCGAGATCGCCGACCAGGTGATCGTGGTCCTGCAGCGCCTGTGGGACGTCTTCATCAAGGAAGACGCCCTGCTGGTCGAGGTCAACCCGCTGGTCAAGACCGGTGACGGCAAGGTCATCGCGCTCGACGGCAAGGTCTCGCTGGACGAGAACGCCGAGTTCCGCCAGGCGGAGCACGAGGCGCTGGTCGACCACGCCGCGGCCAACCCGCTGGAGGCCGCCGCCAAGGCCAAGAACCTCAACTACGTCAAGCTCGACGGTGAGGTCGGCATCATCGGCAACGGCGCGGGTCTCGTCATGAGCACCCTGGACGTCGTCGCCTACGCCGGTGAGAACCACGGTGGCGTCAAGCCCGCCAACTTCCTCGACATCGGCGGCGGCGCCTCCGCCGAGGTGATGGCGAACGGCCTGGAGATCATCCTGGGCGACGCCGACGTCAAGTCGGTCTTCGTCAACGTCTTCGGTGGCATCACCGCGTGCGACGCGGTCGCCAACGGCATCGTGCAGGCCCTGGAGCTCCTGGAGAGCAAGGGCGAGGCCGTCACCAAGCCGCTGGTCGTCCGCCTGGACGGCAACAACGCGGAGCTGGGTCGCAAGATCCTGACCGACCGCAACCACCCGCTGGTCGAGCAGGTGGACACCATGGACGGCGCCGCTGACCGCGCCGCCGAGCTGGCCAACGCGAAGTAAGGAAGGGGACTCTCACCATGGCTATCTTCCTTACCGAGGACAGCAAGGTCATCGTTCAGGGCATGACCGGCTCCGAGGGCATGAAGCACACCCGTCGGATGCTCGCCTCCGGCACCAAGATCGTCGGCGGCGTGAACCCGCGCAAGGCCGGCACCACGGTTGACGTCGACGGCACCGAGGTGCCCGTCTTCGGCTCCGTCGCCGAGGCCATCAAGCAGACCGGCGCCGACGTCAGCGTCATCTTCGTGCCGCCGGCCTTCACCAAGAGCGCGGTCGTCGAGGCGATCGACGCCGAGATCCCGCTCGCGGTCGTCATCACCGAGGGCGTCCCGGTGCACGACAGCGCCTCGTTCTGGGCCTACGCCGGCGAGAAGGGCAACAAGACCCAGATCATCGGCCCGAACTGCCCCGGCCTGATCTCCCCCGGGAAGTCCAACGCGGGCATCATCCCGGCGGACATCACCAAGGCGGGCAAGATCGGCCTGGTCTCCAAGTCCGGCACGCTGACCTACCAGCTCATGTACGAGCTGCGCGACCTCGGCTTCTCCTCGGCCGTCGGCATCGGTGGCGACCCGGTCATCGGGACCACCCACATCGACGCGCTGCGCGCGTTCGAGGCCGACCCGGAGACCGAGATCATCGTGATGATCGGTGAGATCGGTGGCGACGCCGAGGAGCGCGCCGCGGCCTTCATCAAGGAGAACGTGACCAAGCCGGTCGTCGGCTACGTCGCGGGCTTCACCGCCCCGGAGGGCAAGACCATGGGCCACGCCGGCGCCATCGTCTCGGGCTCCTCGGGCACCGCTCAGGCGAAGAAGGAGGCCCTGGAGGCCGCCGGTGTCAAGGTCGGCAAGACGCCGTCCGAGACCGCTCGCCTGGCGCGTGAGCTGATCAAGGGCTGACGCTCGGTCAGCAGTGTCTGCTGCCGCACCCCGGACCGGTTCGCCGGTCCGGGGTGCGGCGTTTTTCCGGGGCCGCACCAGAAGCTGCGGATGCCCGGGGTGCCGGCCGGGGTGGCCGGTCCCGCGCTGCCGTTCGCGGTGCCGGTGCAGAGCGGGGCCGGGACGGGGCGGGGGTTGAACCAGGCCGACGGGCCGTGCCCGTCCAGGGTGCCGGTGATCGAGGCCGTGGTGGCCAGCACCAGCAGCGCGGCGCCGGCCGGCAGCGCCAGGGCCCGCGCCCGGGCGGCGGCCCGGCACCGCAGGTCGGCCTGCCGGGGCTCGGCGCCGCTCGGGCAGCCGCGCACGGCGGCCTGGTAGAGCAGCCCACCGAGCCGCGGCGCGAAGTCGGGGGCGGCCGGATCGGGGCCGACCAGCGCGGGCACCGCGCGGACCAGGTCGAGGTGCGCGGCGTGCAGCCGGTGGCCGACGGCGGCCGCGCTGGCCTCGACCTCGACGGCGATCTCCGCCGCCGCCAGGCCGAGCGCGTCGTGCAGCACCACGACCTGGCGGCGCGCGCGGCTCAGCCGGCGCAGCGCGGTGAGCAGTTCCAGGTCGTGCGCGGTGAGCGCGGAGTCGAGCGGCGGGGTGCGGTGCCGCGACCGCGGACCCAGCGGGTACCAGGGAGTGAGCGCCGTCGCGAAGGCGCGGGTGCGCAGCCAGCGCGCGGGGTCGGGCTCGGCGGCCAGCTCGGACCAGCGGTTCCAGGCGCTGCCCAGGGCCTGCCGGGTGGCGCGCTCCGCACCGCGGCGGTGGCCGGCGGTGAGCAGGAAGGTCTGCTGCAGCAGCTCGTCGTACGAACGTTCGTAGAGCTTCTGGTAGTTCGCCGACGTGGACGGCGATGCGGCGGCGAGCGAAGAATTTTGACGCATGATCAGATGATCGGGGACACGTCGACGGCTCGCTCCTGCACGGGGCAGGACGAGTGACGGCGGCACCATGAGGCACATGACGCAGCATCTGATGGGCCGTCCGTTGCCGCGCGCGATCGGCGCGTTCGACTCCGCGCCGGTCCTCGCGGGCGCCGCGGCGGCGCTGCTCGGACTCGCCGTGGTCGGGGCCCCGGTGCTGGTCCTCTGGGTCCTGACGGCCGCTCCGCAGGACAGCGCCGCCGACGCCGCCCGGCTGGCCGGCGCGCTCTGGCTGCTCGGCCACGGCGGGCCGTTGAGCCGGGGCGGCGGCGGTGTCCCGCTCGCGCTCACCCCGCTGCTGCTGACCGTGTGCAGCGCGCTGCTGCTGCGGCAGGGCGCCGCCCAGGTGGCGGCCCGGCCGGGCGTCCGGGGCCAGGCGGTGCCCGCCGCGCTCTGCGCCGGATACCTCGCGGTGGCGCTGCCGGTGGCACTCGCCTGCGCCCGGGCCGGCGCGCTGCGGGCCCGGCCGCTGCCCGACCTGCTGGCGGTGCTCGCCGTGGCCTACCCGGCCGCGCTGGCGGGCGCCGGGGCCGCACCGGCCTGGTGGTCGACCCTGCGTGCGCGGATCTCGGACCCGCTGCTCGCCCGGCTTCCGAACCGGCTGCGCGAGCTGATGCCCGGGCGCCCGGCGCTCGGCGCCGTGGCGGTGGCGGCCGGCCGGGCCGCGGCGGCGGCGCTGCTGACCCTGGTGGCCGGCGGGGCGCTGCTGCTCGGCGCGGTGCTGCTGCTGCGCACCGACAGCACCGGGCCCGCGCTGCGCACGCTGACCGGCGGCAGCCTGCCCGGGGCGCTCGGCCTGCTGCTCTGCTGCCTGCTGCTGGTGCCCAACGCGGTGCTCTGGAGCATCGGTTACGCACTCGGGCCGGGTTTCGCGCTGGGGGTCGGCACGGTGGTGGCGCCCGGCCGGCTGACGCCCGGCCCGAGCCTGGACTTCCCGCTGCTGGCCCTGGTGCCGACCACCGCCTCGGCCTGGCAGCGGCTGGTGCTGGTGGTCCCGGTGCTGGCAGGCCTGGCGGCCGCCGGGCTGCTCGCCCGGGCAGCGGTGGCGCCCGGCGCCACGCCGCCGTCCGCCGGGGCACCCGCCCGGTGGCGTCCCGGCGCCACCGCGCTCGCCGCCGGGCTGAGCGCGCTCGTGGTCGGCCTGGCGGTGGCCCTCGGCGCCCGGCTGGCCGGGGGAGCGGTCGGCGCCGGGCGGATGGCGCAGCTGGGACCCTCGGCGTTCTGCGGGCTGGCGGCGGCCGGCTGGGTGGCGGTGGTGGCGGTCCCCGGCGCGCCCGCGCTGCGCTGGTGGCTGCTGCGCCGGGCGGCGGGTGACCTGCCGGCCTAGGACCTGGGGGACGGACATCGTGCTGATGGCGGGCACAAGGCTGGTTGACAGGATGCGCGGCCAGTGTCGGACGCGGTGCGGGTGGCGGAGCCGACGCCACCCGCTGACGCCCTCCTGGGATGGGAAAGGGATCCGATGACTCCTGCGCCTGACAACCGGACCGAGTTGTCCGTCGTCATTCCGATGTACAACGAGCAGGAGGCGCTGCCCGCCCTGGTCGCCCGGCTTCGCCCGGCCCTGGACGGCACCGGCGTCCGCTACGAGGTCGTCGCGGTGAACGACGGCAGCACCGACGGTACGTCCGCGCTGCTGCGCGAGCTGCGCGGCGAGTGGAGTGAGCTGCGGGTGGTGGAGCTGCGTCGCAACTCGGGGCATCAGGCGGCGCTGACGGCGGGTCTGCACAGCGCCGTGGGCGCGTATGTGGCGAGCATCGACGCGGACCTGCAGGATCCGCCGGAGAAGATCGCCGAGATGCTGGAGCTCGCCAGGCGCGACGACCTCGACATCGTCTACGGGGTGCGGTCGGACCGCAGCACCGACAGCGGGTTCAAGCGTCGTACGGCGGGTCTGTACTACTGGCTGATGCGCCGGCTGGTCGGTAAGCGGGTGCCTTCGCAGGCGGGTGACTTCCGGCTGTTGAGCCGCGAGGCGGTCGACGCGCTGAAGGCGTTGCCGGATCAGCAGCAGGTCTACCGGTTGCTGGTGCCGTGGCTGGGCTTTCGCAGTGGTCAGGTCACGTATCACCGTGACGAGCGGGTGGCGGGGGAGACCAAGTACCCGTTGAGCAAGATGATCCGCCTGGCGGTGGACAGCATCACCAACTTCTCCGCGGCGCCGTTGCGGATCGCGACCTGGCTGGGCGTGGCGAGCTTCTTCGCGTGCTTCGGGATGTCGATCGCGACGCTGGCGGTCCACCTGGCGGGTCACACCGTGCCGGGGTGGACCTCGCTGTTCGTCGGGATGCTCTTCATCGGCGGCATCCAGCTGATCTGCGTCGGTCTGCTGGGCGAGTACATAGGACGGATCTACACCGCCGTGCAGAGCCGTCCCACCTACTTCATCGGCTACGACTCGGCCGACGACGGCCAGGAGTCGGCGAACTTCGCGGCACCCCGGGAGCCGGAGCTGACCGAGGTGCGCTGACCGACCCCGGGAGCCGTGTCGGCGGGGGCGGCGGGCTGCGGGCGGCTCAGTTCTGCGGGTCGGTGAGGGTGACCACCCACTGCGGGGCCAGGGTCGAGCAGCTCTGCTGGCCCACCGTGGTCAGCGAGTCGTTGACGCAGGTGAAGTACGGGCGGTAGGCCAGCTGCACCGAGAAGAAGCTGAGCACCAGGAAGATGGCCACCCCGCCGGTGAGCAGGCCGCCGAGTGCCGCCGGCATCTGCGGGCGGCTGCGCTGGCCGTAGGGCCAGGTGACCGGGGCGCCGCTCGGGGCCTCGGCCGCGCGCTCCGCGGTCCGCTCGGCAGTCCGCTCGACGGCCGCCGTGCTCGCCGCGTTCGCTGTGCTTGCCGCGTTCGCCGTGCTGGCCGGGTTCGGTGCGGTGGCCGGGCGCAGCGCGCTGATGCCCCAGTAGAGGGCGAGGGCACCGAACAGCAGGGCGAGCGAGGCGATGTTCTGCAGCCCGCAGAAGAGCGCGGCCATGCCGCTCATCAACGCGTAGCGCGAGCGGCGGTGCTGCGGGTCGTTGGGGTCGAAGCGCGGCTGCTGCGGACCCGGCTGGCGGTCCGGCCAGCCCGGGCCGCCACCGCCCTGCCAGTTCGGGCTCCACGGGTGCGGCGGCGGCACCGGCGCTCTGCCGGGCCGGCCCTCACCGGTGGGGCGGTCGCCGTCCTCGGGTTCGCCCTGGGGCGCGCCGTCCGAGGGCCCCTGCGGGAGGCGCGGCCGCCACGGCTGGTCCGGGGCATCCTCCGGCGGCGGAGCGAAGGGGTTGCGCTCGTCGCTGCTCTTGCCGCTGCTCATGTCGGTCGAGGTCCTCATCGTCGTAGGGCGTCGCGACCCATGATCCCGCAGGCCGATGAGGAGCTGAGCCCGGCCTGCCGTTCGCGGTGCCACGGTCCTGAGAGCGGCTCGTCGGGCGGCGCCGGGAGATCCCGCTCTCATCTACGCGCGTCAAGCAGAATCCCTGGCCAACCTGCGTTCAACCAGCCGTTATCGTGGTGACGGTCGGCAGCTCTCCCAGGTTCCCGGGCTCCTCGCACGCCGCGCGCATCCGGCGAACCCACCGGCCGCCGACCTGCCGCCTGTCCGTAGTGGCCCCACCGCCCGGTGGACGTACCAGCGGGCGGGCACCCGACGTTTACGGAGATCCAGCGCAGTGGCTGCCGCTCACCCGCTCGCCTTCCCGCCCCCGTCCGACCGCCCTGCCCGGCTGCTGGTCCTGGTGTCCGGCTCCGGCACCAACCTCCAGGCCCTGATCGAGGCGGTCGCCGATCCCGGCTACGGCGCCGAGATCGTCGCCGTCGGTGCCGACCGGGACGGCATCGCGGGGCTCGAGCGCGCCGAGCGCGCCGGCATCCCGACCTTCGTGCACCGGGTGAAGGACTACCCCGACCGGGCCGCCTGGGACACCGCGCTGACCGCGGCCGTGCAGGCCTGGCAGCCCGACCTGGTGATCACCGCCGGCTTCATGAAGATCCTCGGTGAGCGCTTCCTGGGCGCCTGGAGCGGCCGGATCGTCAACACCCACCCTGCCCTGCTGCCCGCCTTCCCCGGCGCCCACGGCGTTTCCGACGCGCTCGCCTACGGGGTCAAGGTCACCGGCTGCACCGTCCACCTGGTCGACGCCGGGGTGGACACCGGTCCGATCATCGCGCAGGGCGTCGTGCAGGTCACCGACGCCGACCATGCCGATGGCGGCGAAGCGCTGCACGAGCGCATCAAGACTGTCGAGCGTCAGCTGCTCGTCGAGGTCGTGGGCCGTCTCGCCCGCGAAGGACACCGCATCGAAGACCGAAAGGTTTGGATCCCGGCATGAGTTCCGCCCCCCACGCCGCGCCGCCCGTCTCCGAGGACATCCGTCCGATCCGCCGCGCGCTGGTCAGCGTGTACGACAAGACCGGCCTGGAGGAGCTGGCCCAGGGCCTGCACGCCGCCGGGGTCGAGCTGGTCTCCACCGGCTCCACCGCCGCCAGGATCGCCGCCGCCGGCGTCCCGGTCACCGAGGTCTCCGAGCTCACCGGCTTCCCGGAGTGCCTGGACGGGCGCGTGAAGACGCTGCACCCCCGGGTGCACGCCGGCGTGCTGGCCGACCTGCGCCTGGAGTCGCACCGCGCGCAGCTGGCCGAGCTGGGCATCGAGCCCTTCGACCTGGTCGTGGTGAACCTCTACCCGTTCGCCGCCACCGTCGCCTCCGGCGCCACCCCGGACGAGTGCGTCGAGCAGATCGACATCGGCGGCCCGAGCATGGTGCGCGCCGCCGCCAAGAACCACCCCTCGGTCGCGGTGGTGGTCGACCCGGCCCGCTACGCGGACGTGCTGGCCGCCGTCCGGGCCGGCGGGTTCGACCTGCTGACCCGCAAGCGGCTGGCCGGCGCGGCCTTCGCGCACACCGCCGCGTACGACGTCGCGGTGGCGCAGTGGTTCGAGGTCTCGGGCTACACCGAGTCCGAGGAGCCGTTCCCGGCCTTCCTCGGCGCCACCTGGGAGCGCTCGAACGTGCTGCGGTACGGCGAGAACCCGCACCAGCGCGCGGCGCTCTACACCGACGGCACCGGGGGCCTCGCGGCCGCCGAGCAGCTGCACGGCAAGGAGATGTCCTACAACAACTACGTCGACACCGACGCCGCCCGCCGCGCCGCCTACGACCACGCGGGCCCGGCCGTCGCGATCATCAAGCACGCCAACCCGTGCGGCATCGCGGTCGGCGCGGACGTCGCGGAGGCGCACCGCAAGGCGCACGCCTGCGACCCGCTCTCCGCGTTCGGTGGCGTGATCGCGGTCAACCGCCCGGTCACCGTCGAGCTGGCCGAGCAGATCGCGCCGATCTTCACCGAGGTCGTCGTCGCCCCCGACTACGAGGCGGGCGCCGTCGAGGTGCTCGCCCGCAAGAAGAACATCCGCGTGCTGCGCGCGCCCGAGGCCCCGTGCGAGCGCCGGGAGGCCCGCCGGATCAGCGGTGGCCTGCTCTTCCAGCAGCTCGACCGGGTGGACGCCCCCGGTGACGACCCGTCGACCTGGACGCTGGCCACCGGTGAGGCGCTCTCCGAGGCCGAGCTGGCCGAGCTGGCCTTCGCCTGGATCTCCTGCCGCGCCGTCAAGTCCAACGCGATCCTGCTGGCCAAGGACGGCGCCTCGGTCGGGGTCGGCATGGGCCAGGTCAACCGGGTCGACTCCGCCAAGCTCGCGGTCGCCCGCGCCGGGGAGCGTGCCGCCGGTTCGTTCGCCGCCTCCGACGCGTTCTTCCCGTTCGCCGACGGCCTGCAGATCCTGCTCGACGCCGGCGTCAAGGCCGTGGTCCAGCCGGGCGGCTCGGTGCGGGACGAGGAGGTCATCGCGGCGGCCGCGGCGGCCGGGGTGACCATGTACTTCACCGGGACCCGGCACTTCTTCCACTGATCGTGCCGATCGGCTGACGGGCCGTGGGATCTCTCCCACGGCCCGTCAGCCGTCTCGTTGTCTTTTTTTGGGTGCCTCAGCCGGTGACCACGACCACCGTGCCGGCCATCTTGTCCGCGAAGGTCTGCCGCTTGGCGTCCCAGAGCGGCCACAGGTAGCCGATCAGGCAGCAGAGCGCGTCCAGCAGGTGCAGCAGCCGGCGGCCGATCGCCAGGCCGGTGCCGAGGTAGCTGCCGTCGGCTATCCGCAGCACCCTGGTGCCGACCACCTTCTTGCCGGGCGACTGGCCGGTGCTCCCCTCCATGTTCGCCACGACCAGCAGCGTCACCAGGTTCACCAGGCTGCCCAGCGACGACCCGGTGGCGAGCTGGATGGCCGTACCGGGCAGGCCCACGATCAGCCAGTCGATGAGGAAGGAAACCACCCGCCGGCCCCAGTTGGCCAGCGGCGGAGCGGGCGGGTAGGGCAGGTCGTAGCCGGGTGGCCGCTGGTCGTACGTGTTGCTCATCGGATCCTTCTGATCGTCGTACCGGCGCCTGGCGTCGGTGCTTGGCGTCGCTGCTTGGCGTCGCTGCTTGGCGTCGCTGCTTGATGCCGGTTCGTGCGGGAGCTGCCCGAGAACGCCGACGGCCCGGTCGCTCCGTCCGGAGCGACCGGGCCATCAGCCGTGCTCAGTGGAAAACCGTGCCGCCCGCTCCCGGGCGGCCGCGCGAGCTACTGCGCGCGAATCACCAGGCTGTTGGTCACCTTGTCGGCGAAGCACTGGCCCTTGTCGTCCCAGAGCGGCCAGAGGTAGCCGAGGCCGCAGAGCAGGTTGTCCAGGACGTGCGCGAGCTTGCGCACGAAGGCCATGCCGAAGCCGAGCGGCCGGCCGTCGATCTCGCGGACCAGCTTGATGCCCACGGCGCGCTTGCCGATGGTCTGGCCGGTGCTGCCCTCGCGGACCAGCTGCCAGATGAGCAGGCCCAGCGTGAGCACGGCGCCGACCAGGATGATCGCCACGCCGCCGCCGCTCAGACCGGTGGAGGCGGTCGTGGTGGCGGGGGTGCAGACCGGGGCCGAGGTGTCGCTCGGGTCGGTGGGGAAGGTGCAGTTGGGCACGCCAGAGGCCACGCTGCCCACCACCATCGCGATGCCGATGAAGTAGCAGATGGTGAACGGCACGAAGATCACCAGCGAGTCGATGATGTACCCACCGACCCGGGCGCCCCAGCTGGCCACCACCGGCGGGCCCGCAGGGGCGTAGCCGTAGGGAGCGGCGTCCTGCTGCGGGTAACCGTAGTTCGGGGCACCCTGCTGCGGGTAGCCGTAGGCCGGCGGCTGCTGGCCGTACGGGTTCTGCTGCGGCGGGACGCCGTACGGCGCCTGCTGGGGCTGGCCGTACGGCTGCTGGGGCTGACCGTAGGGCGCCTGCTGGGGCTGGCCGTAGGGGTTGTTCGGGTCGGGCGGGTAGGACACGGAATGCCTCCGGGCGGGACGAGCTCTGCGGGCAGTTGGGACAGTGGGGACAGCGGGTGAGACTAGTGGAGCGCTATGACGGTGCGACACCCAGGCGGAAGAGCTGCCAGATCCAGGCGACCGCCAGCGCGCCGCCGATCACGACCCCGCGCCGACGCGGCGTCAGCGACCACCACCAGGCGTCCCCGCCGAGCGGCGCGGTGAGCAGGCCGAGTACCGCGACGACGGTCACCGGATTGGCCGTCAGGGCGGCCAGCCAGTGGCCGTGTCCGGCCTCGATGAAGACCGTGGTGCTGCCGCAGGCCGGGCACGGGATGCCGGTGAGGCGGCGCAGCGGGCAGAGCACCCCGGGATCGTGCGCGTCGTGCAGCACGGCGACCGCCAGCGCCGCGCCGGCCGCCAGCGCGCAGCGCAGGGCGGTGCGGGTGAACCGGGTGGTCGGGCCGGCGGGCGTCCGGGCGGGCCGGGCGGCCCGCACCGGGGTGATCACCGCAGGCCGGATGGCGGCGGGTGTCCCGGAAGCTGTTGCGATGGAGTGGTCACGAACGTTCTCCCCCGATCACCCGCGGGCCGCAGTTTCGGCGCTGCGCGGGCCATGTGACTGGTGCTCGGAGCCTATGGTCGACGGCAGCGGGCCACGCTGTCCAGCGCGTTGGCAGGGTGTGGACAGAACTGTGGCGCAACTGCAACCGGATCCACACGTTCCGTTAAGATGCGGGCGCGCGGAGAGCGGCGTGCCGAGCAGTGCCGCCGATCCGGGAGGATAGGGGTATGACTGCCCAGATTCTCGATGGCAAGGCCACCGCCGCCGCGATCAAGTCCGAACTCGCCGTCCGCGTCGCGGCTCTCAAGGAGCGGGGCATCACCCCGGGCCTCGGCACCGTACTGGTCGGCGACGACCCGGGGAGCCACTCCTACGTGCGCGGCAAGCACCGCGACTGCGCCCAGGTCGGCATCGCCTCCATCCAGCGCGAGCTGCCCGCCACCGCCAGCCAGGCCGACGTCGAGGCCGTCGTCCGCGAGCTGAACGAGGACCCCGCCTGCACCGGCTACATCGTCCAGCTGCCGCTCCCCAAGGGCCTGGACGCCAACCCGGTGCTGGAACTGATGGACCCGGACAAGGACGCCGACGGCCTGCACCCCACCTCGCTGGGCCGCCTGGCGCTCGGCATCGACGGCCCGCTGCCCTGCACCCCCTACGGCATCGTGGAACTGCTGCGCCGTCATGACGTGGAGATCAACGGCGCCGACGTGGTGGTGGTCGGCCGCGGCGTCACCGTGGGCCGCTCGATCGGCCTGCTGCTCACCCGCAAGAGCGAGAACGCGACCGTGACGCTCTGCCACACCGGCACCCGCAACCTCTCCGAGCACCTGCGCCGGGCCGACATCATCGTCGCCGCGGCGGGCGTCCCCTACCTGGTCAAGGCGCAGGACGTGCGCCCGGGCGCGGCCGTGCTGGACGTGGGCGTCAGCCGCACCGAAGCCGGCCTGGTCGGCGACGTGCACCCGGCCGTCGCGGAGGTGGCCGGCTGGCTCTCACCCAACCCGGGTGGTGTCGGCCCGATGACCCGCGCCATGCTGCTCAACAACATCGTCGAGGCGGCCGAGCGCCAGACCGCCCACTAGTCGCCACCCTGGGGATCGGAAATGAGCGCGGTACGAACGGGCCGGTCCGCACGTCGCCGGACGGCCCGGAACAGAGCGGCACCGAACACCGGGCCTGTGGCCACGGGGACACTGCCGCCGGAGGGCGCCAAGGCGGCCCTGGACCGCGGCCACTCGCTGCCGGTGCGGCAATGGCCGATAACGCTGGTCATGCTGGTGGTCGCGATCGGGCTGCTGGTCGCCTGGCTCGACGACTTCCGCTACGGCCTGCTGACCATCGGCGGCGGCATGCTGTTCGGCGCCCTGCTGCGGCTGCTGCTGCCGGAGGTCGGGATGCTCGCGGTGCGCAGCCGGTTCACCGACGTGCTGGTGCTGCTCTTCTTCGCGGCCGTGATCGTGCTGCTCGCCCTGGTGGCCCAGCCGGACCCCTGGCTGCGGCTGCCGGCGGTGGAGGACATCGGCAGCTATATCGGGCAGCGCCACTGACGCCGGCGCCGACGGGCGTTCGCCGGAGCCCGCCCCTGGCCGGGGCGGGCTCCGGCACGCTGTGACGCACCAGCCACGCCGGTGGGCACGCCCTCGGGGCGCCCTTGCGATAACCTGACGCCGGTTCTCTCGATGTCGAGAGAAAACATCCTCGGCTCCAGTGCGCCGACGTGCCCTGGGGCATGCTGGCGATCGCTGGAGAAGGAAACATGACTCGCACCCCCGTCAACGTCACCGTCACCGGAGCGGCCGGCCAGATCGGCTATGCGCTGCTCTTCCGCATCGCCTCGGGCCACCTGCTCGGCGCGGACGTGCCGGTGAACCTGCGCCTGCTGGAGATCCCGCAGGGCCTCAAGGCCGCCGAGGGCGTCGCGATGGAGCTCGACGACTGCGCCTTCCCGCTGCTGCGCGACATCACCATCACCGACCAGGCGAACACGGCCTTCGACGGCGCCAACGTCGCCCTGCTGGTCGGCGCCCGCCCGCGCACCGCCGGCATGGAGCGCGGCGACCTGCTGCAGGCCAACGGTGGCATCTTCGGCCCGCAGGGCAAGGCGATCAACGCGCACGCCGCCGATGACATCAAGGTCCTGGTGGTCGGCAACCCGGCCAACACCAACGCCCTGATCGCCCAGCGCAACGCCCCCGACGTGCCGGCCGAGCGGTTCACCGCGATGACCCGCCTGGACCACAACCGGGCGATGGCCCAGCTGGCCAAGAAGGCCGGCGTGACGGTCGAGGACGTCAAGAAGGTCACCATCTGGGGCAACCACTCCGCCACCCAGTACCCGGACCTGTTCCACGCCGAGATCTCCGGCAAGAGCGCCTTCGACGCCGTCGGCGGCGACCAGAAGTGGGTGGAGGACTTCTTCATCCCGAAGGTCGCCAAGCGAGGCGCCGAGATCATCGAGGTCCGTGGCGCCTCCTCGGCCGCCTCGGCCGCCAACGCCGCCATCGACCACGTCCACACCTGGGTCAACGGCACCCCGGCGGGCGACTGGACCTCGATGGGCATCGTCTCCGACGGCTCCTACGGCGTGCCGGCCGGCCTGATCTCCTCCTTCCCGGTCACCACCAAGGACGGCAAGTTCGAGATCGTCCAGGGCCTGGAGATCTCCGACTTCGACCGCGCCCGGATCGACAAGTCGGTCGGCGAGCTGGCCGAGGAGCGCGACGCGGTCACCGAGCTCGGTCTCATCTGACGAACACCCCGCCGCACCCGTGCCCCGGCCGACCGCTTCGGTTCAGAAGCGGTCGGCCGGGGGCGCTTACACTGGCCGACCGTGAACGAAACCCTCCAGGACGCCGCCCTCGTCCTGCTCTTCATCGTCCTCGGTGGGCTGTTCAACATCGCCGAGATCTCGCTGATCTCGCTGCGCGAGGGGCAGATCAGGGCACTGGCGGAGCGCGGCACCAAGCGGGCGGCCCGGGCCGCCCACCTGGCCGCCGATCCGAACCGCTTCCTGGCCGCCGTCCAGGTCGGGGTGACCTGCATGGGCTTCCTCTCGGCCGCCTTCGGCGCGGACACGCTGGCCGGCAAGCTCTCCCCGGTCTTCGTCCGGCTGGGCCTGTCCAGCGGGGTCGCGGACGCGGTCGCCCTGGTCGGGCTGACCCTGCTGATCTCCTACATCTCACTGGTGCTCGGCGAGCTGACGCCCAAGCGGATCGGCCTGCAGCGGGCGGAGTCGATCGCGCTGCTGGCCGCGCCGGTGGTCGACGTCATGTCGGTGGTGCTGCGCCCGGTGATCTGGCTGCTCGGCCGTTCCACCAACCTGATGGTCCGCCTCTTCGGCGGCGACCCCAAGGCCGGGCGCGGTTCGATGAGCTCGGAGGAGCTGCGCGGCCTGGTGGCCGCCAACACCGAGCTGGGCAGCGACGAGCGGGCGCTGATCGCCGATGTCTTCGCGGCCGGCGAGCGCCAGCTGCGCGAGGTGATGGTGCCGCGCACCGAGGTCACCTTCCTGGACGCCGACCAGCCGCTCACCGAGGTCCGCGAGGAGACCAGCACCTCGCCGCACTCGCGTTACCCGGTGGTCGAGGGCTCCTACGACGCGGTGGTCGGCTTCGTCCACGTCCGTGACCTCTACCGGGCCCGTGGTGAGCGGGCGCTGCGGGTGCGCGAGATCGCCCGTCCGGTCAAGCTGCTGCCGGCCACCAAGAAGGTGCTGGAGGCGATGAGCGAGATGCGCCGTGAGGGCCACCACCTGGCGATGGTGGTGGACGAGTACGGCGGCACGGCCGGCATCGTCACGCTGGAGGACCTGGTCGAGGAGGTGATCGGGGAGATCCGCGACGAGTACGACGCCCAGGAGACCACCGCGACCCGGCGGCTGGCGGGTGGCGGGGTCGAGGTCAACGGTCTGCTCAACCTGCCGGACTTCGCCGAGGAGACCGGGGTGGCGCTGCCCGAGGGCCCGTACGAGACGGTGGCCGGCTACGTGGTGGCCGAGCTGGGCGAGCTGCCCGAGGTCGGTGACCAGGTGCTGGTGGACAAGGAGGGCGCCGAGCACGGCGTGCTGCTGACCGTGGCGGCGCTGGACGGGCGGCGGATCGACCGGATCCGGGTGCGCGCCGAACCCGCACCCGAGGCGGCGGGCGAACGATCGTCCGAACCTCCAAACGAAGCCGGGTCCTGACCGCCTGCCGAAGCTGGAAGAATGGCGGTCATGGTCAACGCAGCGGTCACCAGTCCGGCGAAGGATCGCCCTCGGGTGCTCTCCGGCATCCAGCCCACCTCCGGCTCGTTCCACCTCGGCAACTACCTCGGCGCGGTGCGCCAGTGGGTGGACCTCCAGGAGGCGAACGACGCCTTCTACATGGTGGTCGACCTGCACGCGATCACCGTTCCACAGGATCCGGCGCAGCTGCGGGAGAACACCCGGGTCTCGGTGGCCCAGCTGCTCGGCGCCGGCCTGGACCCGGAGCGCTGCACCCTCTTCATCCAGTCCCAGGTGCCCGAGCACGCGCAGCTCGGCTGGGTGATGAACTGCCTCACCGGCTTCGGCGAGGCGGCCCGGATGACCCAGTTCAAGGACAAGTCGGCCAAGCAGGGCAGCGACAGCACCACGGTCGGCCTCTTCACCTACCCGATCCTGCAGGTCGCCGACATCCTGCTCTACCAGGCCGACGCGGTGCCGGTGGGCGAGGACCAGCGCCAGCACCTGGAGCTCACCCGCGACCTGGCCGAGCGCTTCAACAGCCGTTTCGCGCCGACCTTCACGCTGCCCAAGGCGTACATCCTCAAGGAGACGGCGAAGATCCTGGACCTCCAGGACCCGACGGCCAAGATGAGCAAGTCGGCCTCCTCGCCCAAGGGCCTGGTCAACCTGCTGGACGACCCCAAGCTCAGCGCCAAGAAGTTCAAGAGCGCGGTGACCGACACCGACACGGTGGTCTCCTACGACGAGGAGAAGAAGGCGGGCGTCTCGAACCTGCTGCGGATCCACGCGGCGCTCAGCGGGCAGAGCGTGGAGCAGCTGGTCGCGCACTTCGAGGGCAAGATGTACGGCGCGCTCAAGACCGAGCTGGCCGAGTTGTTCGCCGAGTGGGTGGTGCCGTTCCAGCAGCGGACCCAGGCCTACCTGGACGACCCGGCGGAGCTGGACCGGGTGCTGGCGGTGGGCGCGGAGAAGGCCCGCGCGGTGGCCGGCGAGACCCTGGCGACGGTCTACGACCGCATCGGCTTCCTTGCGGCCGCCAAGCGCTGATGCCCGAGCCGATGCCTGCCGATGGTGGCGATCTCACCGAGGTCGCCACCATCGGCGCGTCGTTGACCATCGGCGTGGCCGTCACGGTGCCCGAGCCGTTCGGCTCGGCGATCCAGGACACGCGCGCGGCGCTGGGCGATCCGCTGGCCCGGGCGATACCCACGCATGTCACGCTGCTGCCGCCGACCGAGATCCCGGCCGAGCGGTTGCCGCAGGTGCGGGCCCACCTGGCGGCGGTGGCGGCCGGGCGCCGCCCGTTCCGGATGCAGCTGCACGGCAGCGGCACCTTCCGCCCGGTCTCCCCGGTGGTCTTCGTCCGGGTCGAGGAGGGCGCGCAGGAGTGCCGTGAGCTGGAGGCCGAGATCCGATCCGGCCCGCTGGCCCGGGAGTTGGCGTTTCCGTACCACCCGCACGTGACGGTGGCGCACGGTCTGGCGGAGGACGTGCTGGACGCCGCGGCGGTCCAAGTGCGGGCCTTCCACGCGGCTTTCGCGGTGCCCGCCGTCACGCTCTCCTGGTTCGGCGCTGATGCGGTCTGGCGCCCGTGGCGCGCTTACCCGCTGGGTCAGCGTTAATCAGCGCGAATCAGTTGCGTGAAATACAGAATGTAATCTCTTATTACTTTCTCATTCACCGCACCATCAGCTGAGCGCTATACTCAGCCGTTAATGGCTGCGGGGGGCTTATCGGCCAGAAGGCTCACCGTCTGGAGAGATGATGCGCTGTCCCCGCACGGTCCGGCGAGTCATGCGTGCCGTGGCCGGCCGGGCCCGCCGGGTCGGCGTGTTGTCCGGGGTGCTGCCGGCGCAACGGACGGCCGAGCAGCCGGGCGCCGTGCCGGAGCCCGAGCCGGCGCCCGCCCCGCCGAGCGCCGAGGAGCTGCGCCGGGAGCGCGAGGAGCAACTGCTCGAGCGACGGCCCGCGTTGGTGCGGCACGACGGCTTGCTGGCCGAGGTGCGCGACGACCTGCTCTCCGGGGACGCCTACCTGCGCAGCTTCACCGAGGTGACCGATCTGCTGCGCACCAGCGGGGTGGTGTTCGCCCCGATCCGCGGTCAGGGGTTCCGGCAGTGGGTGGTGATCGCGCCCGGACAGCGGGCCGAGGTGCTCGCCGCCTGCGCTGCCGCCTTCGCCGGCGAGCCGGTCTACGCGGACCTGCTGGGGCACGACGTCACGCTCAGCACGGTGCTCGCCGAGGAGCTGCCGCAGGCCGTCGCGGCCCTGGAGGCGGTCCCCGAGGCGGCCGAGGAGCCCGGTGAGTCCGGGGTGTTGGTCAAAGGGGTGCGGATCTACCGGCCGGTGGTGACCGGCGGGCGCACCCTGTCCTACGCCGCGGACCACGGCTGTGACCTCGACTTCTGGGATTCGGCCAGGCCCTCCCAGGGCGCGATCGCCGCGATCCACGAGCCGCCGTTCGGCTGGTGGGTGCCCTCCTTGGAGCCGGAGGCGACGGTGCGGATCGGCGATCGCGAATTCCCGGCGCCGGCCGCGTTCGCCCGGCCACTGCTGGACGACGTCACCTTTCCGGTGGACGCGGTGATCACCTGGGTCGACGACAGCGACCCGGTCTGGCACGGCCGGCGCGCCGCGGTGCTGGCCGCGCTGGACCGGCCGCCCGCCACCGGGGACGGCCCCGAGCGCTTCCACAACCGCGATGAGCTGCGCTACTGCCTGCGCTCCATCGCCATGTACGCCCCGTGGATCCGGCACGTCTTCCTGGTCACCGACGGGCAGCAGCCCGACTGGCTGGTGGCCGAGCACCCGGACCTGACCGTGGTCTCGCACCGTGAGCTCTTCGCGGATCCGGCGGTGCTGCCGGTGTTCAACTCGCACGCCATCGAAACCCAGCTGCACCGAATTCCGGGTCTCGCCGAGCATTTCCTGTATTTCAACGACGACATGTTCCTGGGACGACCGATTCGGCCCGAACAGTTCTTCCACGGAAACGGCGCGCCGGCGGTCAATCTCGATTCCCGGGTGATCCCGCCGGGACCGGTGACGGGCGACGACGACGAGTACGTGGCCGCACAGAAGAACACCCGGGCCCTGATCCGGCGCGAGTTCGGCCGGGACACCACCAACACCCTCAGCCACGCCCCCTACCCGCTGACCCGCACACTGCTGGCCGAGAGCGCCGAGGAGTTCGCCGCCGAGCTGGCCGGCACCGTGCGCTCGACCTTTCGCTCGACCACCGACATCGCGCCGATCACCCTCGCCGTCAGCCGCGGGTACCTCGCCGGCCGGGTCGCCTGGGGCCGGATCGGCCACCGCTACGTGGACGTCGACCGGCAGGCCGCCCTGGAGCAGCTGCCCGGTCTGCTCGGGGAGCGCGCGATCGACACCTTCTGCCTCAACGACGGCGGCCTGGCACAGGTGCCCAGGCCCGAACAGGACCGGATCGTCACGGCCTTCCTGCAGGACTACTTCCCGGTGGCGGGCCCCTTCGAGCAGTCGCTGCCGGCACCGGCGGCCCGGACCGCTCCCGAGCAGACCGCGCCGGCCGAGCAGCTCGACCCGGCCACCGGGCCCGCCGAGTCGGCGGGCTCCGCCCCGCAGCCACACCTGGTCGAGCAGCACGGCTGACCCCCGGCCGTACCCGACGCGAAAGCCCGCGGGCCCCGTGACCAGCACTCAGGTCACGGGGCCCGCGGGCCTTCCCAGCCGAGGACTCGGCCCAGCAGGCCGTCAGCCCAGCAGACCGTCCACCACCCGGGCCGCGGCGTGGCCGTCGTCCAGGTCGCAGTAGGTCGAGCGGAACGCGGTGTAGGCCTCGCGGTGCTCGGCCGCGACCCGGTCCAGGTCACCCAGCGCCTCGACCAGCTCCGCCGACGTCCGCAGCAGCGGCCCCGGTGCGTCCCGCTCGAAGTCGAAGGTGAACCCGCACAGGTTGTCGCGGTAGTGCTCCAGGTCGTAGGTGAAGAAGAGCACCGGCCGACCGGTGTTGACGAAGTCGAACACCGAGGCCGAGTAGTCGGTCACCAGCGCGTCGGCGACCAGCAGCAGGTCGGCCATGTCGGGGTAGCGCGAGACGTCCCAGACGTAGCCGTTGCCGGCGTCGGCGACCGGGCCGTAGCAGTTCGCGTGCGGGCGGACCAGCAGGACCTGGTCCTCGCCGAGCGCGGCACGGGCCGCCGCCAGGTCGATCCGCAGGTCGATCTGGTAGCCGCCCTGCGGGCGCTTGCGGTCCTCCCGGAAGGTCGGCGCGTACAGCACGACCTTCTTGCCCTCGGGCAGGCCCAGCTTGCGGCGCACCTCGGCGGCCCGCTTCTCCCGGTCGGGGGAGAACAGGATGTCGTTGTGCGGGTAGCCGGTCTCCAGCATCTCGCCCTGGAACTTGAAGGCCCGACGCAGCACCGGGGTCGCGAAGCTGCCGCCGGAGATCAGCTTGCTCCAGGTCAGCACCTCGCGGTCGAGGTGCTTGAGGTAGTTGCTGTCGATGAACCAGATCTTCTCGAAGTCGTGACCGATCCGCTTGAGCGGGCTGCCGACCCAGGTCTGCAGCACCACCTGGTCCGGACGCAGGCTCACGAAGTCGGGCAACTGGGCGCTGGTGACGATGTACTTGGCGGTGGCCACGGCCTCGTACCACTCCGGGCTCCACTGCCGCAGCCCGCGGGCGCTCTGCGGAAGTTCGGCCTGCTGGTCGTCCACCGTCCACAGGTGCTCCAGCGGCAGGCCGCGGCGGACCAGCTCCTCGTGGATGGCGCGCGGCGAGCCGGCGTACTGGCCGCCGTTGGCCACGTTGTAGAGCACCGCCTGGCGCAGCGGCTGCTGCTTGGCGGCCGGGTAGGCCTCCTTGCGCAGCACCCGCTGGCGGTAGCCGCTGCGCTCGTGCGGGCCGAGGTCGGCGTGCGCCTCCAGCGAGAGCGTGTCGAAGTAGCGGCGCTCCAGCACCACCTGCTTGCCGCGCGCGCGGATCTCGGCGGGCAGCGCGGCGTGCGCCTCCAGCGCCACCTGGACCTTGGGCCAGGCGAAGTCGGGATCGCCGCCCTCGGGCCGGAAGAAGACCTCCCAGGTGCCCTTGTGCAGCGGTACCTGGCCCGCGTACGAGCTGATGGGGGTGGCCGGCAGGTTCACCTCGAAGCGGCCGTCGCTGACCAGCACCGGGTGCAGGTAGTCCTCCTCGCGCCAGACGTGACGGACCACCAGGTCGTAGCGGTGCTCGCCGGGCAGCGGGAAGTGGCCGGTGAGCGTGAAGCCCTGCTCGTCGGCGCCGGTGATCCGGTCCACCACCGGCTGCACCAGCTGGTCGGCGAACTGCAGGTGCCCGGTGTCGGTCGGCTTGGAGACCAGCACCCGGGCGGTGCCCACCGGGGACTCGGGGTCCAGCGGCAGTTCGAGGTGCTGCAGCGGCGCCCGCTCGTCGACCATGACCGGCAGCGTGGTCCGGTCGGCCAGCAGCAGCTTGGCGTACCACTGGTCGGCGCTGCGGGTGTCGGCGGCCGGGTCCAGCGCGTTCCACCGGTCACGGACCTCGGCGAGCTGCGTGAGCGGGATCCGCGCGGTGAACGGCACCGGTCGCCCAGCCGGGGTGCCGAACTCGACCGGGAAGTCGATCTTGCTGCCGGACTGCGAGTGGTGCAGCTGCAGCCGGAGCCCGGACAGGTCGGAGCCGCCGCGCACCGTGCCGTTGAGCTCGATCTCGCCGTCCGCTGCACCCAGTTCGGTGACCGAGGCGCGCAGCGTCTCGACCTTCAGGTGCAGGAAGCCGTCCTTCAGGAACGGCACGATCCGCGTGCTGGCGTCGACCCAGTGGGTCGGGTAGCTCTGCGCCGTGTCGGCCCAGCCGCCGGAGATCCGGCCCTTGTAGACGCCGGCCTTGCCGACGCCGCCGATCAGCACCCGCCAGATGCCGTCCTGCCACTGGCCGCGCTTCTTCAGCTTCGCCGGATCGATGAAGGTGGTGAAGCCGGCCCAGTCGCAGCTGTACAGGTCGTGCGGGGAGCTCGCGGTCGCTTCGGGTGCGTACTGGGTCTTGGCGGAGAAGGTGACGATCCGCTTGCCCTTGGCCTCGCGCAGCACGATCTTGCGGACCAGGTCGTGCTTGCCCTCCACACCCACGTGCTCCGGGAAGGCGTGCCCGGTCAGCCGCAGCTTGCCGTCCTCCCAGGCCGACTCGTAGACCCGGCTGCGCATCACCAGCGCGTTGTCCAGCCGCAGCACGTCGGCCGGCACGCTCTTGCGCCCACCGCGCAGGAACGGGTAGTCGGCGTACGGCCGGACCAGGCCGCGAGCCGGCGCCGCGCCGTTGCTCTCGGCCTCGAAGGCCATCTGCTCGACGAGCTCGTCGATCCGGCCCTGCAGGGTCAGGTGGTACTTCAGCCGCAGCGGCGCGCGCAGCTTGCGGACCAGCTCGGGCCCGATCGCGCGCAGCAGCCGGCCCACGCACTCCAGGTACGCGTCGCGGTAGTCCTGCTCGCCGTCGACCACCGACCAGAAGAACATCGGGATCTCCTCGACGAGGTTGTTCTCGTCGTAGGAGCGCAGGTACTCCTTGAACTTCGGGTCGGTCTGCTTCAGCAGCCAGGTGCGGACCAGCTCCATCGAGGTGACCCGGTCGATCAGGCCCTTCGGGTTGGTGCGCATCTGGGTGATCGACATCTCGCCGACCTCGCGCTCGCGCCAGTGGTAGATCGGCTCGGTGAGCACGTCCACGCTCTTGGCCAGGTAGTGGTGCGGCACGCTGACCGGCGCGTCCTCGTACAGGATGCCCTCGGGGTAGAGCAGGCCGGCCATGTCCCAGAAGCTGCGCCGGTACACCTTGTTCCACGCGGTGCGGTCGGTGACCAGCGCCGGGATCTCGGTGATGTGGGTCTTCAGCCTGGTCTCGCGGAACGGCTTGGCGTGGCCGCCCGACGGGTAGTGGCCCACCGCGCGGAAGCGCAGCACGTTGCCGGTGGCGAAGTCGGAGCCGGTCTTGTCGAGCGTGGAGATCATCAGCTCGTACGCGCTCGGCGGCAGGGTGTCGTCACTGTCCACGAAGGCCAGGAACTCGGTGCCGTCGGTCAGGTGCAGCAGGCCGGTGTTGCGGGCGGCGCCGAGGCCGGCGTTCTGCTTGCGGACCAGTCTGAATCGGGAGTCCTTGGCGGCGAACGCCTCGGCGAGTGCCGCGCTGCCGTCCTTCGAACCGTCGTCCACCATGATGCACTCGAGGTCGCTCATGGTCTGGGCGGCGATGGACTCCAGGCACTCCTCCAGGTACCGCTCGACGTTGTAGATCGGAACAACGACAGAGAGACGGGGGGCCATCTTCGGGGCGGGCCTTTCATCAGGGGCGGTGTCACGGCCTGGAGCGGACCCGAGGCTTCGAGGGCCACCGGACAGGCGGTACGCGGCGAATCCTACCGTCCGACCCGGCCGGCCCCCCGTGTCGGCCAGGCCCGGCGGGGCTGAGCGGACGCCGGCCGGTGACCTGTCAGGCTGAACCGCATGGGATTCCTCACCAGGCTGCCGGTGATCGGTCCACTGGTCGCCGCCGTGCTGCGCAGCCGCCCGTACCGCGTCTACCAGCACTTCACGGCGGCCAAGGCCAACCGGCTGGCCGGTGCCGTCACCTTCTTCGGCTTCCTGGCGCTCTTCCCGCTGCTGACGGTGGCTCTGGCGATCGCGGTGACCACCCTCACTCCGACCCGGGTGGACACCCTCAAGCACAAGATCGCCGACCAGGTCCCGGGGCTGGCCAACTCGCTGGGTCTGGACTCGCTGATCGCCAACGCCGCCACCGTCGGGGTGCTCAGCGGGTTGCTGCTGCTGATCTCCGGGCTCGGCTGGGTGGGCACCATACGCGGTGCGATCCGGGACATCTGGCAGCTGCCCGAGGAGGACGGCAACGTGGTGCTGCGCAAGGTCTGGGACTGCGTGGTGCTGGTCGGCCTCGGCGTGGTCTCGGTGGTCTCGCTGGGCGCCTCCGCGATCACCACCCAGCTGGCGGGACGGCTGGCCAGTGGCCTCGGCCTCTCCGACCAGGGCCAGGCGCACTACCTGCTGGCGGTGGCCGGCTTCGTCATCGCGGTCGGCGCCGACCTGCTGCTCTTCCTGTACCTGCTCGCCCCGTTCCCCCGGATCGCCGGCCAGCACCGCCGCGACCTGATGACCGCCGCGCTGATCGGGGCCGTCGGCTTCGAACTGCTCAAGCTGCTGCTCTCCTCCTACCTGGGTTCGGTGGCGGGCAAGAGCCTGTACGGCGCCTTCGGCGTGCCGGTCGCGCTGCTGCTCTGGATCAACTTCGTCTGCCGGCTGCTCATGTACTGCGTCGCCTGGACCGCCCTGGCCGACCCCGAGGGCGCCCGGGCCCGCGCCCGCGCGAGCGCGGAGACCGCCTACCGCGCTGCCGGCGAGCTCGGCATGGCCGGCCCGCCGACGCGGCCGTAGCGGCTTGAGGCCCTAGGGCCTCTCTTACGGATCTTGCCGGGCGTGCGACGCCGGGCCTCCCGCCTGGACGCACCGGCGAATCATCCAAGTACGACCCAGTACGAGGACGATCCGCCGGCACACCCAGCCGGGCGCCCACCGCCGCGCGCTGATCCGACAAGATCCGTAAGAGAGGCCCTAGCTGTCCCGCTTCGGCCGGCGGCGCAACGCGGTGGCGCCGCGCAGGGCGGAGGAGGCGGTGGCACCCCGGGGTGCGGCGGCCCGGCCGGCGGCCGGGACCGGCGCGGACCGGCGCCGGTTCAGGAACCAGCCGGCCGCAGCGGCGCCGATGACGGTGACGACGCCGATCACCGTCCAGCTCTCCGGGCTCGGCATCGTCGAGCCGTGCCGGAGCGGCCCGGCCAGCTGCTGCCGGCCGCCCGGCACGCTGCCCGGCAGCGCCTGGCCGGGGACCGGCACCGGCACCAGTGCGGACCCGGCGGCGGGGCTCGGCGCGGTCGCGGCCGTGACGGCCGGCTTGGCGGAGACCAGTCGCCCGACCGGGGTCAGGCGGCCGCCGGCGGCGAAGCCCCAGTCCAGCAGCGCGGCGGTCTCGTCGTAGACCTTCATATAGGTGTCCGGGTGCATCACCGCGACCAGCAGCGTGTGCCCGTCCCGCTCGGCGGCGCCGACGAAGGTGCTGCCCGCGTTGGTGGTGTAGCCGTTCTTGACCCCGATCAGGCCCGGGTACTTGCCGAGCAGCCGGTCGGTGTTCTGGATCCCGAAGGTGGCGCGCTGACCGGTCCGGCTGTCCACCAAGCCGGGGAACTGGGCGTCCTTGGTGGCGCAGTAGGAGCGGAAGTCCGGGTTGCGCAGGCCCTCCCGGGCGAACAGGGTCAGGTCGTAGGCGCTGGTCAGCTGCCCGTCCTCGTCGTAGCCGTCCGGGGAGACCACGTGGGTGTCGGCGGCCCCGAGGTCGTTCGCCTTCTGCTGCATCTGACGGACCGTCTGGTCGACGCCGCCGTTCATGTGCGCGAGCACGTGCACCGCGTCGTTGCCCGAACTGAGGAAGACCCCGCGCCACAGGTCCTCGACGCGGTAGTCCAGGTCCTCCTTGACGCCGACCAGGCTGCTGCCGCTGCCCAGCCCCGCCAGATCCTCGGGCGCCACCCGGTGCACGACCCTGCGGTCGATCTTGGGCAGCACGGTGTCGGCGAAGAGCATCTTCAGCGTGCTGGCCGGCGGCAGCCGCAGGTGCGGGTTGTAGGCGGCCAGCACGTCACCGGAGTCGGCGTCGGCCACCAGCCAGGACATCCCGGTCAGCCCCTCCGGCAGCCGCGGCGCCCCCGGCCCGAGCGCGACCTGCACCCCGGGCAGCCCGAGCCGCTCACCACCGACGACGGTGGCGACCGGCGGCGGCTCGGCCGCGGCGACGGGGGCGGCCGCCAGCACCAGGGCGGCGGCTAGCGCGGCGGCCCGACGACCAGTACGACACATCAGGTAAGCATCCAAGTGCATTTGGTGTCCGTACCCGTCCAACGTCCACCGGCCCCGGCCCGTCGCCCGGCTCGCCGGAACGGGGGACCGCCGACTGGGCTGATCGGCTCCCTGCCGTTCGGTATGAAGGCCCGCCGCGAGGTGATCGGGAAGCTGACCGTCACCACACTTGAGCCCAACGAGGACCACTGGGACGAAGCGGAGATGGCCTACGCCGACGTGGTCCGGAAGCTGGTTGACCTCGCGTTCAAGGGCTACGCCTACAACCGCATCGCGGCGACCATGAACAAGGAGGGCACCCCCGCCCCGGGCACCACAGCGCAGCGGAACACCGAGGCGCGCAAGAAGGCCGTCCGGGAGCGCGGATTCCCTGGCCGGCAGCGGACCGGGATCATCTGGCGGGCTCAGACCGTGCGTCACATCCTCACGCACCCCTGCATCGGCGGGTTCGCCTCGGTGCGCCTCCCGAAGGGCCCCAAGGGGACGTTGGCCAACGTCATTGCCCGGGACCAGTCAGGGGCTCCGCTGACGCCGCACCAGGGCATCATCCCGAGCCAGACCTGGCTGGAGCTCCAAGAGAAGATCGGTCAGCGCGGCCTCGCTGAGCGGCAGTACGAGAACGGCGTGCCGGAGCTGTCCGGCTGGAAGTTCTCCCGTTGCGCCATGTGCGAGGGCTCGATGGGCAAGAGCGGGTGCTACTACATGTGCGCGAACCCCATTGGGCACGGTGGTCTGTCGGTGCAGACCGCTCACCTTGACGACTACGTCGCCCGCCAGGTTTGGGCGAAGATCACCAACGCCGATCTCGCCGATCCGGATGACCAGGCGTGGCTGGTGGCGGCTGCTCTACGGTTCGCGGAGCAGGAGGACCTTTCCTCGCTGATCGCTACGCCATAGCAGGATTCGGCGTGGCTACGGGTCTGGGACTTCCGATCGGATCTCTCGGTCACCTGCTGTGACCTGGCCTTTCGGCCGGTTGGCCCGGGTGGCCCACGCGCGCGTGCACGACGCGGGTGCAGGCGCGCACCTGCGCGTACGCGTAGGGCCGCCTGGTCAGCAGGAGTCTCGTGCCGCTGCCACCCGGGCGCGTCGGTCGGTCACAGCCGGCCTGAGCCCAACCGGCTGCGGAACGGCCCGCCAAGCCGCGAAATCCTGCTCTGGCAGGAGGACGGAGTTACCTATCCGAACCGTCATTCACCCGCCGTGCGGTCGGCGCTGGTCCGGTCGGCGCGCCGAGCACTGCCCGGCCTGTCATGAGACGCTCGCCAGCACCCGCGCGGGCGACGCTCACCGAACCGGTCAGCACGGCGCTCGCAGGTGCCTGCTGCCCGCCACGGTCGGTCTCCGGCAGAACGGCCGGGGCCTGTGGCGCCGTGCGCCCTACCCGAGCCGTTGAGCTGCCCACTGCCCCCGCCTGGCCCCTTCGAGGGTCGGTCGGGGGCTTTTCGTCGTCCGGGTGCTTATCCGAGGTAGGGGGTCGCCCGGTGTTCCAGGAAGTGCTGGAGCCGGAGCCGCTGGGTGTGGTGCATCGGCAGGTTCTCGATCTCGGTCGGGGCGACGAACTGGAGGTCGGTGGATTCGCTGGAGATCCTCAGTTCTCCGCCCGTGATACGAGCGGTGAAGCACACGTTGAACTGTTGGCGGACCTCGCCGTCCGAGTAGGCGATGATGTGGCGGGGGTCGGTGTACGTGCCGACCAGGCCCGTGATCTCCACAGCAAGTCCGGTCTCCTCCTGGACTTCCCGCACCGCCGTCCCGGGCAGCGACTCGCCGAGGTCCATCGTTCCGCCGGGCAACGCGTACAGGCCGTTGTCGGTCCGCCGTTGCAGCAGGATGCGGCCCCTGTCGTCGGTCACGACGGCGGATGCCGCGACGACGACCCGGTTCGGCTTGGGGGCGTCGGGATCGTCGTAGTACTCGGTTCGTGCCACGTGATCAGTTCTCCTCAGCCGGTCGAGCGGTGTCCCACACCGCGTCGAAGCTCGCAGCATAGGTGTCGAACAGCGTCCCTGCGCCCGAGCGCCGCAGGTGCCAGACCGGCGCGCCAAAGGCGTTGACGCCCCACACGTGCGCGTTCACGAGGAGCTGGTCATCTGCTCGGTACAGGCTGTTGTAGAGCGTCGTCGAGTGGGTGCGGATCTCGATCCCGGGAGTCCCGAGGAGAGGGCGGTAGTGCAGGAGCGCGAGTCTGCAACGGGACTCGATGCCGTGGCCGAACTTCTCCTCCTGGCCGCGCTGCCTGACGTTCTCGCTGTCGGGGTCACCGAGGGCGATCCGGACGGTGCAGCCCTCGGCAGCGCGTTCACGGAGCAGGTCGTTGAGCCGGGGGTACGCCTCGTGGAGGAAGACCGCCGCGTAGACCAGGACGTCGATTCGCTCCGTGGCCTTGCCGAGCAGGTCCACGAAGACGGAGACCGGCAAGTCGGCCCGCTGCTCGTACAGCCCCACCAGTTCAGGGCTTATCGCGCGGGCGGCACGGGGCTGCCGCAGGCTCGGCCACAGTGCGAACACGTCTTCTCCCAGTGCTTCGGCAGCCAGGCGGGCTGTCCCTAGCCGGGGCGTCCTGTTCTGGTTGGCCCATCGTTCAACCGATTTGGTGTCCACGCCGGCCTTCTCCGCCAGGGCGGCGTGCGTCCAACCGCCGGACGTCATAGCGCTTTTCAGTCTCTCGTTCGGCATCGCGATTGTCTCCCCACAGACACCGGGCCTTTGTTGGGGACGTTCTACCGCACGGGGGACGTCCCGAAGTGTCCTTTGCACGAGGTTCCACCGTCCCGGGCGACTGCCGGACCTTGGTATCCACCAAGTGGGAGGAGTGGGCAGATGACGACGGGCGGGCAACGCAGGACCCTCGCCGAGTACCGGGCCGAGCAGCGCCAGCGTGCCTCTGTCGGCAACCCGTTGGACGAGTACGACCCGGAGTATTCTGCCCGGGCCATCAGGGGTACGCCGCGTGGGTGGCCGTTCTGCACCTGCGGCAGCGACAAGTGCCCCGACAAGGACATCGCGTGAGTGCCGCTCAGCAGGCCGACGGCGGCCCGGAGCCGGTGGACCCCTTCGAGTGGATCAGGGCTCACCCGTGGCCGCGTGAGTGCCCTGCCGAGCCCCGACCGGTGCTGACTCCGGAAGAGTTCAGCGAAGCTCCGTTGACGACCGACGAGCGGCGACGGCGGGCCGAACTGCTCGCCAGGGTGCGCGAGGCCAACCACCCCCGCTGCTGGCCGGCCAACTGACTCCCGCCCCGGTCGTCATCCCTGGCAGACAGCCGACCGGAGCGGGGTCCAACACCGAACGACCCGGACACCGACCGGTGATTCGGAACACCTCAGTGTGTGAGGAGCCACCGGCATGACCACTCCCACGCCCGGCCCCAACCGTCCACCCGGCCCCGGTCCGATGCCGCCGGAGTGACGACGGAGCACGCAGACGCGGAGAACACACCAATCATGAGGAGGCACAGCCATGGGAAAGCACGGCGGAGGCGGCGGCAACGACGGGCCCGGCAAGGCGGGCGGGGGCTCGGGCGGCGGTCACTCGGGGTCGCCGGACACGGCCCCGCAGGACGGGCAGCGGGACGCGCCGCCCACCAACCTGCCCAAGCCCGGGAAGTAGGCAGCCGATGAACTGGGGCGAACTCGCCGACAGGCTCCGGGAGTCCGGGGCACTGTCGGCCGACTGGGAAGAGACGTTTCGCGCCCTTCCGCGCGGCCGCTTCACGCCGACGCGGATCTACCACGGGGGCGAGTGGATCGACATCGAGACGAACCCGGCTCGATGGGCGGAGCTGGCCGACTCGGACCTGCCGTTGGTCACGCAGCTGTACGAGGGGACCGAGATCCCGTCCTCGTCCAGCTCCATGCCCACGGTGGTGGCCACGATGCTCCGCCAGCTGGACGTCGCCGAGGGGATGCGCGTCCTGGAGGTAGGCACAGGTACGGGGTGGACGGCGGGCCTGCTGGCCCACCGACTCGGCGCTGACAACGTCGTCAGCATCGAGGTGGATCCCAGGCTCGCCGCCGAGGCGCGGGGCCGGCTCGGCGCGCTCGGGCTGCGGCCCCGAGTGGTGGTCGGTGACGGCATGCTCGGCGACCCCGCCGGGGCGCCCTTCCAGCGGGTTCACCTGACGGCCGCCGTTCAGCGTCTGCCCGCTGCTCTGATCGAGCAGGCCGAGCCCGGCGGGGTGATCCTGGCCCCGTACGGCACCGCCTTCTGCAACGGGGCACTGGCGCGGCTCACGGTCGCCGAGGATGGCAAGTCGGCAAGCGGTCCGTTCGTGGCGGACGTGGCGTTCATGTGGGTTCGCGACCAGCGGCCCGACAGCGGCGAGTTCGAGATCGAAGACGTCCGGTACAGCCGTTCGGAGATCGACCCCGCTGACGTCGCCGATAACACCGACGCCGGGTTCGCGATCGGCCTGCGGATGCCCGGTCTGTTTCGGCAGAGCGTCTGGGCCTCGTACGACCGGTTCGGCACCGGTCGATTCGAGATCTGGGACGGCCAGTCGTACGCCCACTGCCGCCTTGCCGACTGGCAGGGCGAGCATGCCGTCTCGCAGTCCGGCCCCCGGAACCTGTGGGACGAGGTGACAGCCGCCCGCGAGTGGTGGCAGCGCCACGACTGCCCGGACCTGTCCCGGCTCGGCCTGACCGTGACCGTGGCGGGCGAACACCGGGCCTGGCTGGACGAACCGGACCACGTGATCGGCTGACCCTGACCGGCCCGGCTGCCATACGTCCCCCACGGGCGGCCGGGCCACCGTCTCCCGCTGCTGGGGAAGGCACGACAAGTGCAGCGGGACCGCCCCGCCTGTGCGCCGCCCGTGTGGTGCGCGGGCGGGGCTGCTTCGCTTACTGGGCGGCGCGCCGGGCGGCGAGAACGCCCCGGATGCCGATGACGCCGATGGCCGTCCCCAGGGCGAACGACACGATGGTGAGGGCCAGGTGGATCCAGAAGAAGGCGGTCGGGTGGGAGTGATCGCCGTTGGTGAACGCCTGGTGGGCGGAGTCGGCCCAGAGGTTCTTGGCGAATGTCACCCAGACCATCCAAGACCACGCGCCGAACGCCGTAAGGAACCAGGAGACGGGGCGAGTGAGCTTCATGGGTGTGGTCCTTCGAGCGGAGTAACCGGTCCCTCAAGTATGTGGGCCGTGCCCGCCGGGCCAGCTGCCGGGGGTGTGGGATCCTCCTGGGTGTCTTCCGTTCTTCGACCTTCGTGAAGAACCTCTGGCAGGACTCGGCCCACCAGGCCTTCACCAACGGCGACCACGGCCACCCCACCGCCTTCTTCTGGATCCACCTGGCGCTGGCCGTCACCTCCTTCGCGCTGGGTGTCGTGGTGGGTGCGGTGGGGCTGCGCGGGCTGCGCGCCGGAAAGCCGTTGACCTGACGGAGCGGCACCTGACAGAGTCCCAGTCGCTCGACCGACTATCGAACTTGTCTTCGAAGGGGACTCATCTTCTTGCGTACCAAGCGCCTGCTCGCCGCCACCGGCGTGCTCACCGTGGCCGTCGGCCTGGCCACCGCACCGAACGCCGTCGCCGACGCCGGGCTCGCCTTCAGCAACCCGCGCGTCACGCCGGTCCCGGTGCTTGCCCCCGGAGGCACCCCGGCCGAGGACTGCGCGCCGAACGGCACCCCGGGCTGGGTCGGGCTGAGCATCGCGCCGCCGACGCTCAGCGCTGACGTCCAGCTCCCGGCCGGCGTCACCACCCTGCCGGACATCGCGGTCACCGACACCACCACCGACCCGCACACCTCGGTGTTCCGGGCCACCAAGCTGGCGGTCCAGAACGGCACCGTGAGCGTCCAGGTGCCGGGTCTGCAGGACGGCCACAGCTACGTCTGGCACGCCTACACCGCCGGCGCGGGCGTGGACGCGTCCACGCCCGAGTGCCACTTCCGGGTCGACCGCACCCCGCCGACCGTCGGCGTGAACTCCACCGACTTCCCGGCGCAGGGCTCGGGGCAGACGGCGACCAAGTACGCGGGCCAGCCAGGCACCTTCACCTTCACGGGCGCCGACCCGGTGCCCGCCGGCGGCGCGGCGTCCGGAGTGGCCTGCTACCAGTACGCGCTCGCGCCCGCCTCGCTGGGCATCTTCACCGGCTGCGGGGCCGCCAACACCGTGGTGCCCGCTGCCGACGGCACGGCGAGCGTGCAGCTGACGCCCGCCGACTGGGGCACGAACACGCTGGCCGTCCAGGCGATCGACAACGCGGGCAACGTCTCGCAGACCGTCTCGTACGGCTTCTACGCGCCGAGCAACCCCACCCCGCCGGCCACTCCGGGTGACGTGGACAACGACGGTCTGGCGGACATCGTGGTGCCCGACGGTGCGGGTGCCCTCCAGGTGATCAAGGGCAACAGCGGCAGCACGACGCCGAGCGAGGCCTTCCCGGCGGCCGACGCGCCCGGCGGATCCGGCAGCTGGAGCGGTCTGCAGATCGCCCACCGTGGCTGGATGCCGAACACCGCGACCGCGGACACGGTCTTCGTGCACAACCCGCAGAACCCCGGCGCCCTCTACATGTACCGCAACGAGGGCTCGCTCCAGCTCGGCGGGCAGTACCCCGGGCTGGTCAGCCGTCCCACGACGTGCCAGGACGTCACTGGGGCCACCATCGGCTGCCCCGCGGGTTACGGCTCCGACTGGTCCGGTGTGACGCAGCTCGTCGCGCTCGGCTCCACCGACCCGGGCAAGCCGAACGATGCAGCGCTGCTCACCGTCGAGGGCGGCAACCTGTGGCTCTTCGACCGGGCCAACTCGCTGCGCTTCACTGTCGCCCAGCAGCTGACCACCACCGGCAACTGGAGCGGCTACGACCTGGTCGCCCCCGGTGCCGACGCGCAGGGCAATCTGGCGCTCTGGGCCCGCGACCGCGCCACCGGTGACCTGCACGCCTTCCCGCTGCCGAAGAAGGCCGACGGCACCTTCGACTTCTCCGCTCTGGCGGACCCCACCGCCCACGTGGTGGCGTCCGGCTTCACCACCGCTGCCTACCCGACCCTGGGCAGCTCCGGTGACCTGGACGGCGACGGTGTGGCCGACCTGTGGGCGGTCACCCCGGACGGGCACCTGGACGTCTTCAGCGGCTGGACCGAGCCGTATGACTTCGGAGTGCTGCAGTAACGCAGACGCACAACACAACGGCCAGGGCCCCGTCCGATCGGACGGGGCCCTGGCCGTTGTCGGCTCGACGGAGCGTCAGAAGCGGCGCGTCACCAGGGCGCGCTTGACTTCCTGGATCGCCTTGGTGACCTCGATGCCACGCGGGCAGGCCTCCGAGCAGTTGAAGGTGGTGCGGCAGCGCCACACGCCCTCGCGGTCGTTGAGGATCTCCAGGCGCTGCTCGGCGCCCTCGTCACGCGAGTCGAAGATGAAGCGGTGCGCGTTGACGATGGCGGCCGGGCCGAAGTACTGGCCGTCGTTCCAGAAGACCGGGCAGGACGAGGTGCACGCGGCGCACAGGATGCACTTGGTGGTGTCGTCGAATCGCTCGCGGTCCTCGGCGGACTGCAGGCGCTCGCGGGTCGGCTCGTTCCCGTTGGTGATCAGGAACGGCATGACGTCCTTGTACGCCTGGAAGAACGGGTCCATGTCGACCACCAGGTCCTTGAGGACCGCGAGGCCCTTGATGGCCTCGATGGTGATCGGCTGCATGCCGCCCTTGCCGTCGGGGGTGGCGACGTCCTTCAGCAGGGTCTTGCAGGCCAGCCGGTTGCGACCGTTGATCCGCATGGCGTCCGAGCCGCAGATGCCGTGCGCGCAGGAGCGGCGGTAGGTGAGGGTGCCGTCCTGCTCCCACTTGACCTTGTTGAGGGCGTCCAGGACGCGCTCCTTGGGGTCCATGGTGAGCTGGTAGTCCACCCACACCGGGTCCGGGTGCTCCTCCGGGTTGAACCGGCGGATCCGCAGGGTGAAGTTGATCATCTGGACGCCGCCGGCCTCGGCCGCGTCCAGCGCCGCGGAGTGCGGGGCGTCGATCGTGGGGGCGCTCATCAGTACTTACGCTCCATCGGCTGGTAGCGGGTCGTGACGACCGGCTTGTAGTCAAGGCGGATCGAGGTGGTGCCGTCCTCGGCGACCTCCTGGTACGCCATGGTGTGCTGCATGAACTTCACGTCGTCACGGGTCGGGAAGTCCTCGCGGAAGTGGCCGCCGCGCGACTCCTCGCGGGCCAGCGCGGAGATGACCAGCACCTCGGCCAGGTCGAGCAGGTTGCCCAGCTCCACGGCCTCCAGCAGGTCGGTGTTGTAGCGGTAGCCCTTGTCCTGGATCGCCACGTGCTTGTAGCGCTCGCGCAGCGCGGCGATGTCCTCGCCGGCCTGCTTCAGGGTGGCGCCGGTGCGGTAGACCATGGCGTTGACGTCCATGGTCTCCTGCAGCTCCTTGCGGATCTGCGCCACGGACTCGGTGCCGGTGGACTCGCGCAGGCCGTCGACCAGCGCCTGCACCTTCTCGGCCGGGTCGGCGGGCAGCGGGACGAACTCGCTCTTGCTCGCGTAGTCGGCGGCGGCGATGCCGGCCCGCTTGCCGAACACGTTGATGTCCAGCAGCGAGTTGGTGCCCAGGCGGTTGGCGCCGTGCACGGACACGCAGGCGACCTCGCCGGCCGCGTACAGGCCGGGGACGACGTCGGTGTTGTTGCGCAGCACCTCACCCTCGACGTTGGTCGGGATGCCGCCCATCGCGTAGTGCGCGGTGGGCTGGATCGGGATCGGGTCCGTGTAGGGCTCGATGCCGAGGTAGGTACGGGCGAACTCGGTGATGTCCGGGAGCTTGGCGTCCAGCTGCTCCGGCGGAAGGTGCGTCAGGTCCAGGTAGACGTGGTCGCCCTCGGGGCCGCAGCCGCGACCCTCGCGGATCTCGGTGTAGATCGCGCGCGAGCAGACGTCACGGGACGCGAGGTCCTTCATGACCGGGGCGTAGCGCTCCATGAAGCGCTCGCCGTCCTTGTTGCGCAGGATGCCGCCCTCACCGCGGGCGCCCTCGGTGAGCAGGATGCCCATCCGCCAGATGCCCGTCGGGTGGAACTGGAAGAACTCCATGTCCTCCAGCGGCAGGCCGCGGCGGTAGACCAGGGCCTGGCCGTCACCGGTGAGGGTGTGGGCGTTGGAGGTCACCTTGAAGAACTTGCCGGTGCCGCCGGAGGCGAAGACGACCGCCTTGGCCTGGAAGACGTGGATCTCGCCGGTGGCCAGCTCGTAGGCGACGACGCCGGAGGTCTTGCCGTCGTTGATCAGCAGGTCGAGGACGTAGAACTCGTTGAAGAACTCGACGCCGTGCTTGACGCAGTTCTGGAACAGCGTCTGCAGGATCATGTGACCGGTGCGGTCGGCCGCGTAGCAGGAGCGGCGCACGGCCGCCTCGCCGTGGTTGCGGGTGTGGCCGCCGAAGCGGCGCTGGTCGATCCGGCCGGCCTCGGTGCGGGAGAAGGGCAGGCCCATCTTCTCCAGGTCGAGGACGGCGTCGATGGCCTCCTTGCACATGATCTCGGCGGCGTCCTGGTCGACCAGGTAGTCACCACCCTTGACCGTGTCGAAGGTGTGCCACTCCCAGTTGTCCTCCTCGACGTTGGCCAGGGCGGCACACATGCCGCCCTGGGCCGCGCCGGTGTGGGACCGGGTCGGGTAGAGCTTGGTCAGGACCGCGGTGCGGCTGCGCTGGGTCGACTCGATGGCCGCGCGCATGCCGGCGCCGCCGGCGCCGACGATGACGGTGTCGTACTGGTGAATCTGCATGGGGGTTAGCTCGCCTCTGGCTCTTGCTGGCTCTGCGATGGCCGATTAGCTGCTGGGCCTCAGATGTTGGGGTCGAAGGTGAAGATCACCAGGGTGCCGAGCAGCACGGTGAAGACCGTGGCGGCGCCCATGAGGCCCTTCAGCCAGAGCCGAGTGGAGTCCTTCTCGGCGTAGTCGTTGATCACGGTGCGCATGCCGTTGGCGCCATGCAGCATGGCCAGCCAGAGCATCAGCAGGTCCCAGCCCTGCCAGAACGGCGAGGCCCAGCGGCCGGCGACGAAGGCGAAGTTGATCTTCGACACGCCGTGGTCGAGCAGCAGCATGATCAGCAGGTGACCCAGGATCAGCACGACCAGCACGACGCCCGACAGGCGCATGAAGAGCCAGGCGAGCATCTCGAAGTTGGTCCGGGTGCGCCGCGGGGTCTTCGTGGTGCGGGTGCGCGGCGGCTGGATCACGAAGGCGTCGGCGGGGTTGCCGGTGCCAAGACCCTTGCCGGTGTGCGCCTGCGAGGAGGAGATCAGCTCGATGTCGGTGGTGTCAGTAGACATGCCGGATCACTTCCCGAACCAGGTGAGCAGGGTGTGCTGCAGGATGCCCCAGAAGGCACCCGCCATCAGCACGACCCAGAGGCCGACGACGCTCCACAGCATCTGCTTCTGGTACTTCGGGCCCTTCGACCAGAAGTCCACCGCGATGACCCGCAGGCCGTTCAGGGCGTGGAACAGGATGGCGGCGGTGAGGCCGTACTCCATCAGGTTCACCAGCGGAGTCTTATAGGTGTTGATGACGGAGTCGTACGCCTGTGGCGAGACCCGCACCAGTGCGGTGTCCAGGACGTGGACGAGAAGGAAGAAGAAGATGAGGACGCCAGTGACTCGATGAGCCACCCAGGACCACATGCCTTCGCGGCCGCGGTACAGCGTTCCAGCCGGCACGGAAAACCCTCCGGAAGCGGTTGAAGGGCTCGGCCGGCTTCGGTGTCGGTCAGCCCGGCCGGGTACGGTCCACCGGCCGCGGTCATCCTATCGACGCGTCGTCGGTAACCGCCTCCGGGGGGTTTGAGTGTGATCAATCAGGCACGGGCGGCCTAACGGGACGTTTTTCCGTGACGCTGGGTCATGGTTCCGGCGCGGTACGGTGACGGATCTTCGGCTTTCCGCCGTTGTCAATCGCCGTTGAGGACATCGATGACCGTTCGCCCTGCCGTTTTGTTGCTGCTGCCCGTGCTCGCGGTCGGCGGGTGCGCCACGGTCAAGCCCACCGCGGCCGACCAGTTGCCGGCGGCGCGGGTGCTGAGTGTCGTCGAGCTGCGGGCCGCCGCGGTGGAGAGCGCGGATCTCGGCGGCGGATACACCGTCACCTTGATGAGCCCGGGTCAGGCCGCCGCGCCGCAGCACGGGGAGCGGCAGCTGGCCGATGTCGCGGCCTGCCAGCCGGTGCTGGACGCGATCGGTCCGGCGGACCCGAATGCCCAACCGCAGGCCGAGACCGACCTGAGCACGGTCAGGGCCGGCGATTCGCCGGGCGCCCTCTACACGGCGCTGCTCGGCTACCCGGTGGGCCGGGCGGCCGTGCTGCAGTCGACGCTCGACCAGGTGCTGGCGCAGTGCGCCGACTTCACCTCGGGTGCGGCGAGCCAGCCGCAGGGGGCCCGCACCCGGCACCAGCTGGAGCGGGCCGACACGCCCACCCCCGGGGGAGCCGACGGCGCGACCGCCTTCACCCTGACGAGTGGTCCGCAGACGGGTGGGCCGGCGCTCTCGCAGCGGGCCGCGGTGGTCCGGGTCGGCACGGCGCTGGCCGTCTTCTCCACCGTGGGGACGGCGAAGGAGCCGGCCGCCGTGCCGGACTCGGCGGTGGTCCTGGCGCAGACCCGCAAGCTGCGGGCCGCGCAGGGGTGAGCCGACCGGGCCGGCCGGCCGGGCTTGAGGTGGCCGGGCTTCAGGCGGCCGTGCTGCTGGCGACCAGGTGTTCCAGGCGGTTCAGCGCGATCCGGCGCAGCTCCTCGGCGGCGACCAGGCGCTCCTCGTCCGGCTCGTTGGCCAGCCGGGTGCGGATCGAGCTGAGCACGGTGTCCAGCATCTCCTCCGGCTCGACGCCGTCCAGGCAGACCACGAAGACGTGCCCGAAGCGGGATTCGTAGGCGGCGTGCGCGGCACGCAGCGCGGTGTGTGCCGCCTGGCTGCCCGGGGCCCGCATGCCGAGCAGCGGCTGCGGCATCCAGCTCTCGTCGGCCAGCGCCTCGGCCAGGTCGCTGGGACGCAGGTCGTAGGAGGCCTCGCTGGCGGCGGCCAGCAGCGACTCCAGGTCGGGGTAGGGGCGGTGGGCGGTCAGCCGCAGGGCCCAGCGTTGACTGCCGCAGCAGGCGAGCAGGGCCTCCTCGGCGGCGCCGGGGTCGGCCTCGTTGAAACGGTGTAGTCCGACCGCGGGGCTGGGCGGGGTCGTCGGCCGTGGTGCGGGGATGTCGGCCGGGATGTCGCTGGCCAGCGGGTCCTCCTCGGAGGGCGGAAAGGGGCTCGTGGGATCGGACATGAACAGCATGGATCACGGCAGAGCGCGAGCGGGGTCACCCACGCGGCGCCGAGCTCCTCCCGGGCAGCGGCACCACGGTAGTTGAGCGCTCACCCGTTGGGGAGAGTGCTCGCGGAATTCACCCTGACGAGCTATCAAGTTGTGACCCGCGCCATACCGGACCATCCCGATCCGGCGATCCGCCGCCCCCGCTCAGTCCCGGTGCACCTTGTAGTTGGAGGCCTGGGCGCGCGGGCGGACCACCAGCAGGTCGATGTTGACGTGCGACGGGCGGGTGACCGCCCAGGTCACCGTCTCGGCGATGTCCTCGGCGGTCAGCGGATGCGAGACGCCCTGGTAGACGGCGGCCGCCTTGGCCTCGTCACCGCGGAACCTGGTCACCGCGAAGCCCTCCGACTTGACCATGCCGGGGGCGATCTCGATCACCCGGATCGGCTCGCCGACCAGCTCCAGGCGGAGCGTGGCGGCGATGGTGTGCGCGGCGTGCTTGGCGGCCACGTACCCGCCGCCGCCCTCGTAGGCGGCCAGCGCGGCGGTGGAGGAGAGGATCAGCACCGTGCCGTCGCCGCTCTCCCGCAGGCCGGGCAGCAGCGCCTGGGTCATGTGCAGCACGCCGAGCACGTTCACCTGGTACATCGCCAGCCAGTCGGCCGGGTCGCCCCGCTCGACCGACTCGGCGCCGAACGCCCCGCCGGCGTTGTTGATCAGGACGTCGACCCGGCCCACCGAGCCGGCGAAGGCGTCCACGGCGGCGCGGTCGGTGACGTCCAGGGTGACCGCGCGCGCGACGCCGCCCTTGGCCTCGATCTCCTTGGCGAGCTCCTCGATCCGCTCGGTGCGCCGGGCGGTCAGCACCACCTCGAAGCCCTCGTCCGCCAGGTGCCGGGCGGTCGCCGCGCCGATCCCGCTGCTCGCGCCGGTGACCACCGCGACCTTCTGCTGACCGCTACCCATTGCCGTGTCCTTTGCCTGCGTTCCGTCGTGCCTGACAGCCTGCGGTGCCATCATCGCAGCAAGATCGGCCGGACAGGACCTGGGCCTCCCGGCCTGCGGTGCCACCCGTTTTCGTGCGGAGGATCCCGATGGCAGCAGAGCCACGACGCAGCGAGTCCGGCTTCCCGATCGCGCCGCTGTACGGACCCGAACCGCCCGAGCCAGGGCTCGGGCGGCCGGGGCAGTACCCGTTCACCCGGGGCATCTACCCCTCGATGTACACCGGGCGCCCGTGGACCATGCGGCAGTACGCCGGCTTCGGCACCGCCGCCGAGTCCAACGCCCGCTACCGGCAGCTGATCGCCGGCGGCACCACCGGGCTCTCGGTCGCCTTCGACCTGCCGACCCAGATGGGCCACGACTCGGACGCCCCGCTCGCGGCCGGCGAGGTGGGCAAGGTGGGGGTGGCGATCGACAGCGTCGAGGACATGGCGGTGCTCTTCGACGGCCTCCCGCTGGGCGAGGTCTCCACCTCGATGACCATCAACGCCCCCGCCGCCCTCCTGCTGCTGCTCTACCAACTGGTCGGCGAGGCCCAGGGGGTGGCGGCGCACCGGCTCACCGGCACCGTGCAGAACGACGTGCTCAAGGAGTACATCGCCCGCGGCACCTACATCTTCCCGCCGGAGCCCTCGCTGCGGCTGGCCGCCGACGTGTTCCGCTACTGCCGGGCCGAGATCCCCCGCTGGAACACCATCTCGATCTCCGGGTACCACATGGCCGAGGCCGGCGCCGACCCCGCGCAGGAGATCGCCTTCACGCTGGCCAACGGCATCGCCTACGTGCGTACCGCGCTGGCCGCCGGGATGGCGGTGGACGACTTCGCGCCCCGGCTCTCCTTCTTCTTCGTGGCCCGCACCACGCTGCTCGAGGAAGTGGCCAAGTTCCGTGCCGCGCGCCGGATCTGGGCCCGGATCATGCGCGACACCTTCGGTGCGCGGGACCCGAAGTCGCAGATGCTGCGGTTCCACACCCAGACCGCAGGCGTCCAGCTGACCGCCCAGCAGCCCGAGGTCAACCTGGCCCGGGTGACCGTGCAGGCGCTGGCCGCGGTGCTGGGTGGCACCCAGTCGCTGCACACCAACGGTTTCGACGAGGCCATCGCGCTGCCCACCGAGAAGGCGGCCCGCCTCGCGCTGCGCACCCAGCAGGTGCTCGCCTACGAGAGCGATGTCACCGCCACCGTCGACCCGTTCGCCGGCTCCTACGCGGTGGAGGCGCTGACCGACGACGTCGAGGCGGCGGTGCTGGCGCTGCTGGCGCGGATCGAGGAACTGGGCGGCGCGGTGGCGGCGATCGAGCAGGGCTACCAGAAGGCCGAGATCGAGCGGACCGCCTACCGGATCCAGCAGGAGACCGACGCGGGCGAGCGGACCGTGGTCGGGGTCAACCGATTCCAGCAGGCGGTGGAGGAGCCGTACCAGCCGCTGCGGGTGGACCCGGCGATCGAGGCGCGGCAGGCCGAGCGGCTGGCCCGGCTGCGCGCCGAGCGGGACCGCTCGGCGGTGGACCGCGCGCTCGGCGCCCTGCGGCGGGCGGCTCAGGGCAGCGACAACGTGCTGTACCCGATGAAGGAGGCCCTGGCCGCCCGTGCCACGGTCGGCGAGGTCAGCGACGCGCTGCGCCAGGTCTGGGGGACCTACCGGCCGGCCGAGCGGTTCTGACCGCGCTCCACACGCACGTGGGGCCCGGAGTCGGTTCGACTCCGGGCCCCACGGTCACCGCTGGGTCAGTTCTGCGCGTTGTCGTCGCCCGAGGTGTCCGGGCCGAGGTTGTCCGCGCTGTTGTGCTTCACCGCGAAGGACTTGAAGAAGCCCTTGGCCGGCGAGCCGAGGCCGGTCGCGGTGTCGTAGCCCTTGGTGGCCGACAGGCCGTAGTCGGCGCCGACCTTGTAGAGGCGGACCTTCAGCTGGCCGCCGACCATGCCCAGGTCGACCACGTTGCCGCGCTTGGTGTGCACCGCGGCGTCGTTGACGTCGTGGAAGGCGCGGGAGTCGTAGCGGTCGTACAGGTCCGGGTTGGCGAAGCCGAGCGGCCGGCCGCCGCGGGCCTGGATCGCGTCGGCCATGATGCCGCCGAACTCCGGCGAGGAGACCGAGGTGCCGCCGTAGCCGCCCTCGCTGTAGCTGCCGCCGGCCGGGGTGTAGCCGACCAGGGTGGCCGCCACCAGGTCACCGCTCATCGCGACGTCCGGGGTGGCCCGCTGCGGGGTGGCCGACTTGGTGCCGTCCGCCGCCACGGTGGAGATGGAGTCCGGCACCACGCCCTGCTGGTACCACGGCTGGGCCTCGCCCTTGACGACGCCGCCGCCACCGCCGAAGTAGAAGTTGCCCGGGTACGGGGTCCAGGACTTCTGGTCGGGGGAGAGCACCGAGCGGGAGTCGCCCATGCTGAGCTCGTGGCCGTAGTCGCCGGCCTTGTTCTTCAGCTCCAGCGTGGTGCCGCCGACCGAGGTGATCCACGGCGAGGAGGACGGCCACTGGGTCTGGGCCTGGTTGGTGTCGGGCTGGCAGTTGGCACCGGTGGCCGCGGCGCCCGGCGAGCTGTCGCCGCAGTCGCCGGCCGAGGCCATGAAGGTGATGCCCTCGGTGGCGCCGAGCTGGAAGACCTGGTTGTCGGCCGCGATCACGGCCGGGTCGAGGTCACCGCTCTTGCCGTGCATGATCTCGCCGTAGGAGTTCGAGACGATGTCGGCCAGGTGGTTGTCGACGATGTTGCTCAGCGCGGCGGTCAGGTCCTGGTCGTAGCAGGAGTTGGCGCCGACGTAGACCACGTTGGCGTCCGGCGCGAGGCCGTGCACCATCTCGACGTCCAGCGCCTCCTCGCCCGACCAGTCGCCGCAGTCGGCCTGGTGCACCCACTGGTTCGGGGTGAGCACCTCCTTGTACTGGCCGGGGGCGAAGGGCTGGTCGCCGTGCGCGGTGGCGAAGTGGTTGGCGTCGGCCTGCATGGTGCCGAGCCCGTAGGCGTCGACGATGGCGACGGTCGCGCCCTTGCCGGTCACCTTGGCGTCGGTCACGCCGTAGGCCTTGCGCAGCTGGCTGGGCACGTACGAGCAGGGCGCGAACGGCTCGTTCTTCTCGTAGCCGACCGGGGCGCCGGAGGCCGTCTTGGAGCCGTACTTGCCGTCCGAGCAGGTCGGGGTGGTCGGCAGCGCCTGCGGCGTCTTGGCGGACAGCGCGCCGGGCTGGTCGGTGCCCTGGGCCTGGGCCTCGGCGGTGGCCTGCGAGACGGCGTTCGAGGAGGACTTCTGGACCGTGTCGGCCAGGCCCTGGATGCCGGCCACGTCGGCCGCGACCTCGGCCGGGACCACCGCGTCGGCGGCGGGGGCCTTGTGGGTGCCGTCGTCGGTGCGGTAGTTGCGGAACTGGGTGCCCAGCGCCTTGGTCAGCTGGTCGGTGGTGCCGGTGACCTGAAGGTAGTGGGCGTCGGTCGCACTGATCGTCAGACCGGCGCCGGTCAGCCACTTGCTGACCGCCTTGACCTGCGCGTCGCTGGTGCCGAACCGGGCCTTGGCGTCGGCGGTGGAGAGGAACTGCCCGTACAGCGGGGAGTTCTGGTCCGAGACGGCCTGGGCGTAGGCGGCCAGCCCCTGCGGGTCCTTGCCGGCCAGGTACACCCGGGCGGTGGCCGCGGTGCCCGCGGGCACCGCGCCGGCGTCGGCCTGCGCGGTGGCCCAGTCGGGGTGCGACCCGATGAGCTCCTTCGCGGCGGACGGCTGGTCAGCGGTGGTGGAGGCGATGGCCGGGCTGGCGAACGCGAGCGTTCCCAGGACCAGGACAGCGGCGGCCGGGGCCGCGACGGCTATCCCGGCGAGCCGGCTGCGAGCAGCTGCGGGCACGTGGGTTCCCCACTTCTCATGGAAGGCCCCCATCTCCTGCGGGGGCAGGCGATGGTGACAGCGTGTCGGGCGTGCTTCGTGAGCTCGCTCCGGACGCGGGCGTGACGGATCACCCCGCCTGGCCTGGCTCCTGAGGGAGGGTCGGCGGAGTGGGAGTTTGACTGTGCCGTCGTTGTCTATTCGCTCAGATGGTCGATCTTCAAGACTTCGCCTGAATTTTTTGCCATCCCATGACCTGAATGACCGCATGCTGATACGCGGCGGCCATGCAGGTGTGACAGTCGGGGTCCACGCTGGTGGCGTCCGGTCGTGACCCCTGGGGTTCCTGGTCGTTGCACAGGTTCACCGGTCGGGGCGGTGCCACCGGGGAAGGCGGCTGAAACGAGATGTCATACCCACCTGCGGGCCGCGTATGCGTCAATCCGGGGAGTTATTCGGCTGAAGTCAAGCCAAACTCTCCCCGCCCCCATATTCTTGTTGGGGTGAAGCGTCCACAGACCGCCCCGAAGTCAAGCCCGCAGGCGAATCCGCAGGCCACCGCGACCGCCGCCCAGGCACCGTCCGACCTCGCCAGGGCCGCGCGGCCGCTGCGCGCGCGGATCCGGGCGTACGAGGCCGAGTTGATCGCCTTCCGTCGCGACCTGCACCGCCACCCCGAGCTGGGCCGCCAGGAGTTCCGCACCACCAAGCTGCTCTGCGAGCGGCTCGGCAAGGCGGGGCTGACCCCGCGGGTGCTGCCCGGCGGCACCGGTCTGATCGTCGACCTGGTGCCGCCCGGCAGCGAGGCCGGGGCCCCGCTGCTGGCCTTCCGCGCGGACATCGACGCACTGCCCATCGAGGACGCGAAGTCCGAAGCCCCGTACCGCTCCACGGTCCCCGGCAGCGCCCACGCCTGCGGCCACGACGTGCACACCTCGGTGGTGCTCGGCACCGCGCTGGTGCTGGCCGACGCGCTGCGCGAGGGGCGGTTGCGGCAGCCGGTGCGGCTGATCTTCCAGCCGGCCGAGGAGATGATGCCCGGCGGCGCGCTGGACGTGATCGCGGCCGGCGGGATGGACGGGGTCGGCCGGATCTTCGCGGTGCACTGCGACCCCAAGGTGGTGGTCGGCCGGATCGGCCTGCGCACCGGCGCGATCACCTCGGCCTGCGACGCCCTGGTGCTGAGCCTGGACGGCCCCGGCGGACACACCGCGCGCCCGCACCTGACCACCGACCTGGTCACCGCGATCGGCCGGCTGGCCGCCGACCTGCCGGGCGCGCTGGCCCGCCGGATGGACCCGCGCTGGGGCGTCAGCCTGGTCTGGGGCCGGATCGAGTCCGGCTCCGCGCCGAACGTGATCCCGCAGCACGCCGAACTGGAGGGCACCGTCCGCTGCCTGGAGCTGGCCGGCTGGCGGGAGGCGCCGGACGCGCTGCACGAGCTGGTCGACTCGATGGCCGAGACCCATCGGGCCAAGTGGACGCTGGACTACAAGCGGGGCGTCCCGCCGGTGGTGAACGAGGCGGAATCGATCGCCCAGTTCGAGATGGCGATGACGCGACAGTTCGGTGGCGAGGGTGAAGCCGTCGTGGAGGAGACGGAGCAGTCCCTGGGGGGCGAGGACTTCTCCTGGTACCTGGAGCACGCGCCGGGCGCGCTGGCCCGGCTCGGCGTGCGCGCGCCGCACGAGACGGCGGTGCGGGACCTGCACCAGGGGCAGTTCGACGTGGACGAGCGGGCGATCGCGATCGGCGTCGAACTCTTCAGCTCGCTGGCGCTGGAGCACGGCCGCAGCTGAGGGTGCCGGCAGCCGCCGCGGTGGCACGTCGCGACCGGGGAGAGCCGTGGTGGCGGGGCCGATCGAAGGGGCCTGTGGAGGTTCCGTGCGGCCGTGGGACACTGGGCCGATCAGCAGGTGTTCACCCTGACCTGATGGTCCCCAGTGCCACGGTTTGATAACAACCCGAATGGCCGGGCGACCCGTAACACAACCGTGTTCTACGCGCGTTACGGTGACGTCCGACCACGCCAAACGGGTGTGTGAGAAGGAGATACTCCCTTGCGCCGTTCAGTAAAGCTCGCCGCGGTTGTGCTCTCGGGTTCCCTGGGCATCGCCTCGCTCGCCGCTTGCGGCGCAAAGAGCACCGACACCACCTCCGCGTCCTCCTCGGGCGGCTCCGGCATCAAGGTCGGCATGGCCTACGACGTCGGCGGCCGTGGTGACCAGGGCTTCAACGACTCGGCCGCGGCAGGCCTGGACAAGGCCAAGGCGGACTTCGGCGTCCAGACCAGCGAGGCCGACGCCAAGCCCGGTGAGGCGGACTCCGACAAGCAGACCCGTCTGGAGAGCCTGGTCACGGCCGGCTACAACCCGATCATCGCGGTCGGCTTCGTGTACCAGGCGACCGTCGAGAAGGTCGCCAAGGAGCACCCGAACGTCAAGTTCGCGATCATCGACTCCGACTCGCCGACCCAGCCGAGCAACGTCACCTCGCTGGAGTTCACTGAGCAGCAGAGTTCGTACCTGGCCGGTATCGCGGCCGCCAGCAAGACCAAGACCAACCAGGTCGGCTTCATCGGTGGTGTGCAGTCCGAGCTGATCAAGAAGTTCGAGGCCGGCTACCGCGCGGGCGTCGCCTCCGTCAACCCGGGCATCAAGGTCGACGTGACCTACCTGACCACCCCGCCGGACTTCACCGGCTTCACCGACCCGGGCAAGGGCAAGGCCGCCGCCCAGGGCCAGATCGACCAGGGCGCGGACGTCATCTACGCCGCCGCCGGCGCCTCGGGCACCGGTGCGATCCAGGCCGTGGCGACCACGCCGGCCCCCACCAAGGGTGACCAGCTCTGGGTGATCGGCGTCGACAGCGACCAGGCCAAGCAGAGCGCGCTGACGCAGTACAGCAGCCACATCCTGACCTCGGCGCTGAAGAACGTGAACACCGCGGTCTACAACTACATCCAGAGCGTCAAGAACGGTCAGCCGCTCTCCGGCATCCAGCGCTTCGACCTGAAGTCGGGCGGTGTGGGCCTGGCCACCACCGGCGGCCACATCGACGACATCTCGGGCAAGCTCCAGAGCGCCACCCAGGCGATCATCGCGGGCACCGTCACCCCGCCGACCACCCCGCCGGCCAACTGACCGACCAGCACCACCGCGTAGTCGAGCAACACGTCTGAGACAGGGAGGGGCCCGGTGGGTCGCGCGCGAGCGCACTCCGCCGGGCCCCTCTCGTTCCCTCCACGCCGCCGCCGAGCAGCACGGCCGGCCTCCCCTCCTCCCCAGCGCAACGACGCGCCTGCTCACCACCAGGAGATCGCCATCACCGCTTCCAAGCCCTCCCTCAGCAAGGGAGGTAACCCCACCATGGGATCGGCGACCGTGGCCGTCGAACTGCGCGGCATCACCAAGCGCTTCCCCGGCGTCGTGGCCAATCACGACATCAACCTCACCGTCCGCACCGGCACCGTCCACGCCCTGATGGGTGAGAACGGCGCCGGCAAGTCGACGCTGATGAAGATCCTCTACGGCATGCAGCGGCCGGACGAGGGCACCATCGCGATCAACGGCGAGCTGTGCGAGTTCGCCACCCCCGGCGACGCCATCGCCCGCGGCATCGGCATGGTCCACCAGCACTTCATGCTGGCCGACAACCTGACCGTGCTGGAGAACGTGGTGCTCGGCGGCGAGAAGCTGCACGGCATCGGCGCCAAGGCGAAGGCGAAGATCAGGGAGATCTCCGACCAGTACGGGCTGAACGTGCGCCCCGACGCCCTGGTCGAGGACCTCGGTGTGGCGGAGCGCCAGCGGGTCGAGATCCTCAAGGTGCTCTACCGCGGCGCGCGGATCCTGATCCTGGACGAGCCGACCGCCGTGCTGGTCCCGCAGGAGGTGGACGCGCTCTTCGGCAACCTGCGCGAGCTCAAGGCCGAGGGCGTCACCGTCATCTTCATCTCGCACAAGCTGCACGAGGTGCTCTCGGTGGCCGACGCGATCAGCGTGATCCGCCGCGGCACCACGGTCGGCGACGCCGACCCGAGCGAGGTGACGGCACGTCAGCTCGCCGAGCTGATGGTCGGCAGCGAGCTGCCCTCGCCGGAGAGCCGCGAGTCCACCGTCACCGACGTGGAGATGCTCAAGGTCGAGAGCCTGCGGATCGCCAAGGCGGACGCCGAGGGCATCGAGCGCGTCGTGCTGGACGACATCTCGATGACCATCCACAAGGGCGAGATCCTCGGTCTCGCGGGTGTCGAGGGCAACGGCCAGGCCGAACTGGTCGAGGCCATCGTGGGCATGCTCCCGGTGGACGCCGGCGTGGTAACGCTGGACGGCAAGGACCTCACCCCGATGCTGACCCGCGCCCGCCGCGAGGCCGGCATCGGTTACATCCCCGAGGACCGGCACCGCCACGGCCTGCTGCTGGAGGCCCCGCTCTGGGAGAACCGGATCCTGGGCCACGTCACCGAGGCGCCCAACGCCAAGGGCTTCCGGATCGACCCGGCCGGCGCCAAGCGCGACACGCTGCGGATCGTCGAGGAGTACGACGTCCGCACCCCGGGCATCGACGTCACCGCGGCCTCGCTCTCCGGCGGCAACCAGCAGAAGCTGATCGTCGGCCGCGAGATGAGCCACCAGCCCAAGCTGCTGATCGCCGCGCACCCGACCCGCGGTGTGGACGTCGGCGCGCAGGCGCAGATCTGGGAGCACATCCGGGTCGCCCAGCGCGGGGGCCTGGCCGTGCTGCTGATCTCGGCGGACCTGGACGAGCTGATCGGCCTCTCCGACACGATCAAGGTGATCTACCGCGGTCGCCTGGTCGCCGACGCCGACCCGGCCACCGTCACCGCCGAGGACCTGGGTACCGCGATGACCGGTGCCGCCGGCGGCCACATCGAGTCCGACGAGACCGCGCTGGCCCAGGCGGCGGTCGTCGCCGACGAGCAGCTCGGGCGCAGCGACGCACCGGGCGGCGAGTCGACGGAGGCCGTTGCCGCCACCGAGGCGGCCGAGGCAGCCGAGGCCGCAACCGCCACCGAGGCCGCAGAGTCCGCTGAGGCCACCGAAGCCGCTGAGGCTGCCGAGGCGACCGAAGGCACCGAGGCCGCCGAGGCCGCCGACGAGGTCGACGCCCCGGCCGGGGATGCCGCCGACACCACCGACACCGCTGCCGACGACGCGCAGGCGGGGGAGTGACCCACATGAGTACCACCACTCACCCCGTGCAGCGGGGGTTCTTCCAGCGGATCGACCGCGAGAAGCTGGTCCTGGCGATCGCCGCTCCGGTGCTCGCCGTGATCGTCGCCGTGCTGCTCTGCTCGGTGCTGCTGGCCGTCGCGGGCTACAGCCCGTTCCAGGCGTTCCACATCATGACGAACTACGGGACCGCCTCCGACGGCCAGGTGGCCATCCTCAACAAGGCCACCACCTACTACCTCGCCGGCATCGCGGTCGCCTTCGGCTTCCGGATGAACATCTTCAACATCGGTGCGGGCGGCCAGTACCAGCTCGCGGCGCTCTTCGCCGCCTACGTCGGTGGCCAGCTCAACCTGCCGTCGTTCCTCGAGATCCCGCTGCTGCTGATCGTCGCCATGCTGGTCGGCGCCGCGTGGGCGTCGATCGCCGGTGTCCTCAAGGTCACCCGCGGGGTCAGCGAGGTCATCTCGACCATCATGCTCAACGCGATCGCCGGCGCCGTGATCGGCATGCTGCTGGTGCCGGGCATCTTCGCGCCGGGCAACGGTGGCGGGGTCAGCAACACCGTGCAGACCAAGCTGATGGCCGGCTCCAGCAACTTCTTCACCTTCAGCACGCAGGGCGGCCAGCTCTACGGCTTCCTGATCATCGCGGTGCTGGTCGGCATCGGGTTCCAGCTGGTCCTCAGCCGCACCCGGTTCGGCTTCGACCTGCGGGCCACCGGCCGCTCCGAGGAGGCCGCCGCTGCCAGCGGTGTCAGCGTCAAGCGCATGGTGCTGATCAGCATCTGCGTCTCCGGCGCGCTGGCCGGTCTGAGCGCCATGCCGGACCTGCTGACGTACTCGCACTACTTCGGCCAGAACTTCGGGCAGACGGTCGGCTTCACCGGCATCTCGATCGCGCTGCTCGGCCGCAACACGCCGGTGGGCGTCGCCTTCGCGGCGCTGCTGTGGGCCTTCCTGGACGCGACCGCACCGCTGCTGTCGGTGCAGAACTTCCCGCCGGAGATCATCCAGGTCATGCAGGGCACCATCGTGATCTGCGTGGTCGTCGCCTACGAGCTGGTGCGCCGCTTCGGCGTCAAGCGCCAGCAGCAGAAGGTCGGCGCCCAGCTTGCCGCTGCGGCTGCTGCTGCGAACGAGAAGAAGGAGGTGGCGGCATGAGTACCGCGACTGAGTCCCGCCCCAAGCAGGCGGCCACGGCGCCGGGCAAGAACCGCAAGCTCTCCCTCCCGGTCATCCTGCTGCTGATCGCGGGCGCGATCCTGCTCTTCGCCGCCGTGGGTGCCGGCACCGGCAACCACGCGCTGACCTCCTCGGGGCAGATCACCGCCGCGATCGGCGCCGCCGTGCCGATCGGCATGGCAGGCCTCGGCGGCCTCTGGTCGGAGCGGGCCGGTGTGGTCAACATCGGCCTCGAAGGCATGATGGTGGCCGGCACCTTCGCCGGTGCCTGGGTCGGTTTCCTGGTCAATCCGTGGGTCGGGCTGCTGGCCGCGATCGCGGCCGGTGCCTTCGCCGGTCTGCTGCACGCCGTGATGACGGTCGGCTTCGGCGTCGACCACATCATCGCCGGTGTCGGCATCAACCTGCTGGTCCCGGGCATCTGCCTGTACATCAACCGGATCTACTACACCGCGTACCAGAGCGCCGGTGCCGGAGCGAGCCAGTCCCCGCCCACCCCGGGGCTGCCCACCCTGACCGTGCCCGGCCTCTCCTCCTGGCTGGGGACGATCGAGGGCCACCACTGGTTCTTCGTCTCGGACGTGGCCGGCGTGCTCGGCGGCCTGGTCAGCAACCTCTCGGTGGTCACCCTGCTGGCGGTCGCGCTGCTGGTCGTGAGCTACTTCGTGCTCTGGCGCACCAGCTTCGGCCTGCGCCTGCGCTCCTGCGGTGAGAACCCGATCGCGGCCGAGTCGCTGGGCGTCAACGTCTACAAGTACAAGTACATCGCGGTGATCGCCTCCGGCGGCTTCGCCGGTCTCGGTGGCGCCTACCTCTCGATGGTCGCCTCCAGCATCTACCACGACGGCCAGACCGGCGGTCGCGGCTACATCGGTCTCGCCGCGATGATCTTCGGCAACTGGCTGCCGGGCGGCCTGGCCACCGGTGCGAGCCTGTTCGGCTTCACCGACAGCCTGCAGCTGCGCGACCCCGGCTCGGTGCACGTGCTGCTGCTGGTGATCGCGCTGATCCTGGCGCTGCTGGCGCTCTGGCAGGGCTACCGGCGCAAGCTGATCCCGGCCGTGGTGAGCCTGGTCGCCGCCGCCGGCATGGCCGCCTGGTACGCGGCCAGCGACGCCGTGCCGCGTCCGCTGATCGTGGCGACGCCGTACATCATCACCCTGGTGGTCCTGGCGATGTCCTCGCAGCGCCTGCGCCCGCCGAAGGCCGATGGTCAGATCTACCGCAAGGGCCAGGGCAAGTGACGGCGCCTCAGCTGCCCGAGATCGACTGGGACACCCTGCGCGCGGCGGCCCGGGACGCGATGTCCCGGGCGTACGCCCCGTACAGCAAGTACCCGGTGGGCGCGGCCGCGCTGGTCGACGACGGACGCGTGGTCAGCGGCTGCAACGTGGAGAACGCCTCCTACGGGCTCAGCCTCTGTGCCGAGTGCGGGCTGGTCTCGGCGCTCCACGCGGGCGGGGGCGGCCGGCTGGTCGCGTTCGCCTGCGTGGACGGCGCCGGTCGGGCGCTGATGCCGTGTGGCCGCTGCCGCCAGCTGCTCTACGAGCACGGCGGCCCGGAACTGCTGGTGGACCTGCCGTCGGGGATCAAGACGATGGCGGAGGTCCTGCCGGACGCGTTCGGTCCGGAACGGCTGTAGGCAGCCGCTGAGGGTCTCCGGATCTCGGTGGATCCGATGGTAGCCGCGCGGGAGTGACGCGCGTAGAGTTTGTGCGGGGGCGGCTGAGCAGCAGCCGCCCCCGCGCCATTTCGTTCCTTGTGGGAGAAAGCCATGGACGTCATCTCCGTCATCACCGCCAAGCGCGACCGCCGCGAGCTGACCGATGATCAGATCGACTGGGTGATCGACGCCTACACCCGCGGTGTGGTGGCCGACGAGCAGATGTCCGCGCTGGCCATGGCCATCCTGCTGAACGGGATGAACCTGCGCGAGATCAGCCGCTGGACCGACGCGATGATCCGCTCCGGCGTCCGGATGGACTTCGCCGCGCTCGGCACCCCCACCGCCGACAAGCACTCCACCGGTGGCGTCGGCGACAAGATCACCCTGCCGCTGGCCCCCCTGGTCGCCGCCTGCGGTGCCGCCGTCCCGCAGCTGTCGGGCCGGGGCCTGGGCCACACCGGCGGCACCCTCGACAAGCTGGAGTCCATCCCTGGCTGGCGCGCGCTGCTCTCCAACGACGAGATGATGCACGTGCTCCGCGAGTCCGGCGCCGTGATCTGCGCGGCCGGCGACGGGCTGGCCCCCGCCGACAAGAAGCTCTACGCGCTGCGCGACGTCACCGGCACGGTCGAGGCGATCCCGCTGATCGCCTCCTCGATCATGTCCAAGAAGATCGCCGAGGGCACCGGCGCCCTGGTGCTGGACGTCAAGGTCGGCTCCGGCGCCTTCATGAAGAACCTGGCCGACGCCCAGGAGTTGGCCCGCACCATGGTGGGCCTGGGCCGCAACGCCGGCGTCAACACCGTCGCGCTGCTCACCGACATGTCGACCCCGCTCGGCCTCACCGCCGGCAACGCCCTGGAGGTGCGCGAGTCGGTCGAGGTGCTGGCCGGCGGCGGCCCCGCGGACGTCGTGGAGCTGACGATCGCGCTGGCCCGCGAGATGCTCAAGGCCGCCGGCGTGCACGGCAAGGACCCGGCCGACGCCCTCAAGGACGGCTCCGCCATGGACCACTGGCGCCGCCTGATCTCCGCCCAGGGCGGCGACGTCGACGCCCCGCTGCCGGTCGCCAAGGAGCAGCACGTGATCCCGGCCCCGGCCACCGGCGTGCTGACCGCGCTGGACGCCTACGCGGTGGGCGTCTGCGCCTGGCGCCTGGGCGCCGGCCGCGCACGCAAGGAGGACCCGGTGCAGGCCGGCGCGGGCGTGGAGATGCACGCCAAGCCGGGCGACGTGGTGACGGCCGGCCAGCCGCTGCTCACCCTGCACACGGACACCCCGGAGCGCTACGACTACGCGATCGAGGCGCTGGCGGGCGGGGTCGAGGTCTCGCCGCTGGGGACGGAGTACACGCGGACGCCGCTGGTGCTGGACCGGATCGGGTGAGGTAGCCGTCTTCGTCGGCGGGGGGCGCGGGGGGGGGGGCCCCCCCCCCGCCCCCCCCCGGGGGGGGCGGAACGGGTCGCGCGGCGAGGGGTGGTGTTGGTTTTGGGGGGCGCCCTCCAGCGGCCCAGTCTGTGGGGGT